>JAOACC010000075.1 GCA_026418035.1 bacterium | reverse complement strand
CCGAGGAGGATATCTACATAGATAGATATATTTTGCCCAAATATAATACTAGGAAGATATTAGTGATAAATAAATGCGACCTGATCCATAATGATCCTGTTGAATTTGTAAAGGATAAAATAAATATTAATAACTATGATGAAGTCATTTCTATATCCGCTCTGTATAGAACAAATTTAGATAAATTAGAAGAAACTATAAAGAAGTATCTACCAGAAGGTCCGCAGTACTATCCTGGAGATACCAAGACAACAGAACCGATAGAGGATAGGATAAGAGAGATTATAAGAGAAAAAGCGATCTTACTTACCTATCAGGAGATACCTTATAGTATAGCAGTAGTTCTTGAGGAATTTTATGAAAGAGAAAATATATTTTATATAAGGGCAATAATATTTGTGGAAAAGGATTCTCAAAAGGGCATTATCATAGGGAAGAATGGGAAAAAACTTAAAGAGATAGGGATTTTAGCTAGAGAAGAGTTAGAAGCTCTTCTTGGAAAGAAGGTATATCTTGATCTTTGGGTAAAGGTAAAGGAGAAGTGGCGTAAGAAGGCTAGGTGGGTTGAAGAGTTAGTTTATAGCTAATCATTATGATATAATATTCTTATGAATTCCTATTATATTACTGGTATTATCCTTTCTCGTGAAAATATTGGTGAAAAGGATAGATTGGTTGTTTTTCTTACAAGAGAAAGAGGAAAACTAAGAGCAGTAGCTAGGAGCTCTAGAAAAATATCTAGTAAAATGGCTGGAAGTCTAGAACCATTTAATCTTGTAAGATGTTGGATACATATTGGGAAGACCTTTGATATTATTAAAGGTGTCGAGCTCATAAAGACTTTTCCAAATCTTATAAAGGATATAAAAAGATATCTTCTTGTAAGTAGAATAGTAGAATTTATACAATATGTAGTTCAAGAAAATGATGAGAATCCTGAGATATTTAAACTTCTACTTGGAACTATGAGCGCCATGAATGATTATGGAAACATTAACTCTATATACGTATTCTTTTGGGTCAATGCATTAGCCTTGGTTGGATATAAGATGAGATTGGATAGATGCCTCTGTGGAAAGAGGGAAGTTACTGTCTTTAGTTCTTCTATGGGTGGAGTTTTATGTGATGATTGTGCTGATAAAGCTGATGATGTTATAAGTATTTCTGGTCATGTGCTTACATTGTTAAAAGAGTATGGTAACATAAAATTGAGTGAAGCTATAAAAAGAGAGATTCCACAATATTTGTTTGGAGAGGTAGAGAATATAATAATAAACTTTAGGATCTATCATACAAATATAAGACTTAAATCTGAAGAGGTGAATGTATGACATTTCAAGAGGTAATCTTAAAGTTGTTAAATTTTTGGCAAGAGCAAAATTGTATTATAACCCAACCATACGATATGGAAGTTGGTGCTGGGACTATGAGCCCAGATACGTTTTTTAGGGCTTTAGGTAAGGAGAGATGGAATGTTGCATACGTACAGCCAAGTAGGAGACCGGCAGATGGTAGATTTGGTGAGAATCCAAATAGATTAGGTAAATACTACCAACTGCAAGTTATATTAAAGCCTGCTCCTTTTAATGTTCAGGATATCTATATAGATAGTCTAAGAGCTTTAGGAATAGATCCATTATTGCACGATATAAGATTTGTTGAGGATAACTGGGAATCTCCAACACTTGGTGCTTGGGGGTTGGGTTGGGAGGTTTGGCTTGATGGTATGGAGATTACTCAGTTTACCTATTTTCAGCAGATGGGGGGATTACCAGTAGATGTAGTATCGGCAGAGATTACTTACGGATTAGAAAGGATAGCCATGTATGTTCAGGGAAAGGATAATGTATTTGAATTACTTTGGAATAACGATATTACCTATGGAGATGTGAGATTTCAAGAAGAGGTTGAATTCTCAAAATATGCACTTTTAAGTGGAGATAACAAAACATTAAGAGGTTTCTTTGATGATTGTGAGAGAGAGGCCAATAGACTATTAAGACTTAAGCTTGTTCTACCTGCCTATGACTATACGCTTAAGTGCTCTCATATATTTAACCTCTTAGATGCTGGAGGAATGCTCTCTTATACAGAAAGGGTATCATATATTGGTAGAGTAAGAGTGTTAGCAAGGGAATGTGCAAGATTATATCTAGAGATGAAAGGAGAGTCGGTATGAAGAATTTTCTTCTTGAGATAGGGACTGAAGAGCTTCCAGCTGTAATTTTCCCAGATATTATAGGACAAATAGAAGATAGGGCTAAGAATCTGTTAGATAGATATCGAATAGATTATGAAAATATAGAGATATTTGCAACCCCTAGAAGACTTATATTGTTTATCTATGGAATAGGGGATTCACAGAGGGATGAGATAAAAAAGGTCAAGGGACCACCAAAGAATGTATCATTAGATAATAATGGAAATCCAACAAAGGCTTTACTTGGTTTTGTTGAAAGACAAGGATGTAGCATAGAAGACATAAAATTTGAAAGCACTCCACAGGGAGAATATGCATTTGCCTATATAAAGACAGGGGGAAGACCTGTCAAAGACCTATTGGGGGAATTTTCGAAGGAATTAATAAGCTCTCTTGAATTTCAGAGGAATATGTATTGGGAAGATACAAGATTTTTATTCTCTAGGCCTATAAGATGGTTACTCTCCCTATTAGACGATGAAGTGATTTCATTTGAGTTAGCAGGAGTAAAGTCAGGTAGATATACTTATGGTCATAGATTTTTAGCTCCAGGTCCATTTGAGATAAAAAGTGTAAGAGACTATAAAGATACTATGAAGGCTTCCTTTGTAATGTTTGACCATAGAGAAAGAAGAGATTATATATTAAAAGAGGTAGAAAAAAGGGCTGAAGGGATAGGGGCAAAGCCTATATTAACTGAGGAACTTCTAAATGAGATAAACTTCTTGATAGAATATCCCTTCGTAATACTTGGGGAATTTTCTAGTGAATTCTTGGAAATACCAAGAGAGATACTTACAACTGTTATGATACATCATCAGAGGTATATTCCTTTAGAAAAGGATGGTTCTTTATATAACTGGTTTATCATAGTGAGTAATATGGGAGATAGAGCAGAAGAGAATATAAAACGAGGAAATGAGAGGGTTATATCTGCTAGGTTTAGCGATGCAAAGTTTTTCTACAAAAGAGACACCGCAATACCTCTAAGAGATAGGATAGAGGATTTAGAGAAGATAAGTTTACCTGGAGAAAGGGGAACATTAAAGGATAAGGTAGAAAAAATGAGACTAGTTCTGAATCATTTGATACACGTGTTAGAATTATACGATATTAAAGATGAACTTAATACTGCCCTTAACCTATGCGAAACCGATAGAACTACAGAGATGGTAAAAGAATTTCCAGAGTTACACGGTATCATAGGTGGAATATATGCAAGACTTAATGAGAAGGAAGATGTTTGGAAGAGCATATACTATCATGAAAGTGAGAATCCCCCAGTTCTAGGTGCTAAGCTTTTGGCTATATCTGAAAAGATGTATGATATAGTTTCTCATTTTAATGAAGGATATATACCTTCTGGTTCTCAAGATCCTTACGGCTTGAGGAGATCTGCCTATATATTAGTTTCTCTTCTTGGGGATAGTAATATAGATGTGGAGCTTGGGCCTATTATGGATATACTTGAATGTAAAGATAAGAAAGAGGTGTGGGATTTCTTGTCTCAGAGATTATATGTCTACCTTTTGAATAAAGGTATAAAACGAGATCTAGTTGAATCAGCCCTAGGACTTGACACTACCTCCGTAGCTAAGATTACTAGTACTGCACTTATACTGCAAAAACTATCTACTAAAGACTCGTTTCCTCTATTTATAACTTCTGCAGTAAGGTGCTATAGGATTACAAAAGATATGATAGATTTACCAGTCTGTAATCCTAATCTATTTGAAGTAGAAGATGA
This sequence comes from bacterium, assembly GCA_026418035.1. Classification (GTDB taxonomy): domain Bacteria; phylum DUMJ01; class DUMJ01; order DUMJ01; family DUMJ01; genus DUMJ01. The sequence goes on along the minus strand of JAOACC010000075.1, from coordinate 15,035 downwards.
AAGGGATCTATACAGATTTATAAGTAATTTCCCTAAAGATATGACTTCCTTAGAAGAAAGATATAATGCACTTTTACCGCTAGTAGAGATGTTAGATAGATTTTTCAAGAATGTATTTGTAATGGTAGATGATGAGAAGATAAAAAATAATAGGCTCTCACTACTAAGAGAGATTTATAAGTTGTTCTCTCCTTTCGGAGATCTGACTAAGGTGGAAGAGAGACTATGAAGTTCTATATATGGACTATTGGATGTCAGATGAATGAAAAGCAGAGCGAAGAATTATCCTCTCTATTAAAGAGAGGCGGAAATACAGAAGTGGATTCCCCAGAACTTGCAGACCTTATTATCTTGAATACCTGTTCTGTTAGGAGACGTTCTGAAATCCGTATAGAGGGAAGAATTGGAGAGTTTAAGAGGTTAAAAGAAAAGAATAACTCTATTATTATAGTTGCTGGTTGTTATGCACAGGCTCATAAAGAAAAGATATTAGAGAAGTTTCCATATGTAGATAAGATAGTGGGAACTTTTAACTTCTTAAACATACCAGAACTCTTGAATGATAGTGAAAAGCTATATATAGAAGAAAAAAAGACCGAATGGAAGATCGTTTTACCTGAAAAGGCAAGAGTTTCTTCTTTTATAAGAATTATGGAAGGTTGCAATAACTTTTGTAGTTACTGCATCGTTCCATATGTGAGAGGAAGAGAGAGAAGTAAACCTAGTGAGCTTATTATAGAAGAAGCAAAAGGGCTTGTAACTAAAGGAGCAAAAGAGATAGTTCTACTTGGTCAGAATGTAAATTCTTATGGGAAGGATATTCCTGGAGAAATAACCTTTGCTCAGCTCCTATATAAGCTTAATGACATAGAAGGATTGGAAAGAATTAGGTTTACTACCTCACACCCAAAGGATATGTCTGATGAGCTTATAAAGGCTATGTCGGAACTTCCTAAGGTATGCGAACATTTACATCTTCCTGTTCAGGGTGGAAATGATAGGATACTTGGCTTAATGAACAGAAGCTATACGAAAGAGCAATATAGAAGACTCATAGAAAAAGTCAGAACTGCAATACCAGGGATAGCATTGACCACCGATATAATTATTGGCTATCCAACTGAGACTGAGGAGGAGTTTGAAGAACTCTTAGAGTTTATAAAAGAGATAAAGTTCGATCAGGTGTATTCTGCGATCTTTTCTAAAAGGCCTATGGCTAAAGCTTCAGAATTGCCAGATCTTCCATACGAAGTAAAACAAAGAAGATATGAGATATTTAACCAGGTTCAGAATGAGATATCAAGAGAACTGAATGAGAAACTTATAGGTACTATTCAAGAGGTTTTAATAGAAGAGGATAAAACAAAGTTTCCAAATCAGTCAAGGGGAAGAACTAGGACTAATAAGGTAGTCGTAATAGATGAAAAGGTAGAGCCTGGGACAATAATAAAGGTAAAAATTAAGGAGGTAAGCGAATATACTCTAAAGGGTGAGAAGGTAGAATGAATTATTTTTATTATCTCCAGGGAGGAGTAGCAGACCTACGTATGTTTACTTCATCTATCACAGCATTACCTCTATGAGTAATTAAGAATAAGACTATTTCTGCTATTTCCTCTGGAGATATGAGGGTTTCTGGATCTATGTCTGGTCTTGTCAGTGCTACCATACTTGTTGCAACCCCACCCGGTGATATTACATGGACCCTAATACCGTCTTGAAAGACCTCTTGAGCTAGTACCTTAGTAAATCCCATAAGTGCATGTTTAGAGGCGGTATATGCTCCTTGATTTATGTAACCCTTTGTGCCTACAACAGAAGAGATATTTATAATAGTAGCAATATCTGATCTCTTAAGATACGGTATAGCTTCCTTAGTTAATAGAAATGGGGCACGGGCATTTACCGCCATCATTGTATCCCATTCTTCTACTGTTGTTTCAGTGAGAGGCTTTGCTAACGCTATCCCCGCATTATTTATAAGTATATCCAGTCTACCAAAATGGTTTATTGTTTTCTTAACTATTATAGATGGTGTTATTGGGTCTTGAAGGTCACCTGGACAGATAAGAACATCTATCCCATATGAGTTTAAGTCTTCTTTTAATACAGAAAGAGACTCTTCTGTCCTTGCGTTTACTACCAGATTTACCCCGTTTTGCCCTAAGAGTAGAGCAATAGCTCTTCCTATCCCTCTACTTGCTCCAGTAATTAGGGCCACTCTACCTATTAAATTAACTTTCATTATTCCCTCCTCTTGGATTAATTTTATCACAAAATTTCTAAATTTATGCCATATTGACAATAATAATTTTTGATACTATGCTTTATCCTGGATAATTTTAGAAGAAAGGGGTGAAAATATGATTGTGCCTTTTAAAGAGTTTAAAGTTGAAGAATTGCAGGTAAGGGTCTATAATACTCGAGACGAGATGGGAAGAGCGACTGCTTATGATGTTTCTTCAAAGATAAAAGAACTTCTTAAAGTAAAAGATACTGTAAATATTGTTTTTGCTGCTGCTCCATCTCAGAATGAATTCTTAGCTTATCTTAATAATGAAGGCTTAGAATGGAACAAGATAAATGCTTTTCATATGGATGAATACATAGGGTTACCTTCTAATGCCCCTCAGTTATTCGCCAATTTTCTTAGAGAAAGGTTATTTTCAAGGAAGCCTTTTAAGAATGTGTTCTATATAAATGGAAATACTAATAATCCTGAAAGTGAATGTCAAAGGCTTACAAAGTTATTAGAAGCAAATCCTCTAGATATAACTTGTATGGGTATAGGGGAAAATGGCCATATTGCCTTTAATGATCCGCATGTAGCTGATTTTAAAGACCCTAAAATGGTAAAAATAGTTGATTTGGATGAAAGATGTAGGCAACAACAGGTTAATGATGGATGCTTTAGAACCTTAGAAGAAGTTCCCAGATATGCAATAACAATGACTATCCCTACCTTGGTTTCTTCTCCTTATATATTCTGTATAGTACCAGCAAAACAGAAGGCAGAAGCAGTTAGAAATACACTCTTAGGGCCTATAAGTGAAGCTTGCCCTGCATCAATCCTAAGAAGATGCAAAAATGCAATTCTTTACCTAGATTTAGATTCTGCCTCGAAACTGAACATTTGACTAAGATCTTTAGGTGATTTAGGAGTGGAAGAAGAAAGAAAGTCTACTTTAAATAGAAACATCCTTTTCTTATTCAATTTTTTCCTTGGTTTAGGAGGAGGGGTTTTAAGTTTTCTAATTTATCTACTCTCTAGATTCTTTATAGTAAGATCGTGGCGATTTAAAATTGATATATTACCGACACTAATACTTCTGTCCTTTTTCCTCTCTTCTATGTTTTCTTCATATAGAAATTTTTCCCTAGGAAACTTCACTTTACTTCTTTTCTTATATATAACATATCTATTCTTAAGAAAGGAAGACTTCTCTAAAGATGACATTGTAAGAATGTTAGATTATTTTGTTCTTGGTTCTTCAATGCTTGCATTCGGGGGATTTGTTGGATATCTTTATAATGGAACCTATGCAGATACTCCCTTTCTAGGGAAAAATGGGATAGGGACTGTTCTTGCAACTAGCATACCTATACTCCAGTTAAGTATTATGTCTAAGTGTGAAGTTTATCATTATTTATTTCTTGTCTTTACAATATTTGGATTAATGCTAAGTATGTCACAGGGTGCTTGGCTAGGATTATTTGTAGGAGAATTGTTTTTGTTAATATTTGGGGATAAAAAGTCTAGAAAAAGTGTTGTAATACTTCTATTATTTGCTCTTTTATCCTTAGGTATCTTTACTGTTCACTCTGCCATAACAGGAACTGACTTATTGTCTTTCTTCTATACAAGATTAGACCCCTATAGTCCTTCTAAAGTAGAAAGAATCTACATTTGGAAGGCTAGTATAAATATATTCTTGGACCATCCTATTACTGGGATAGGCTTAGGCACATTCCCTTTAGTATATCCAAAATACAAACTGCCAGAAGCTTATGAGACTTCTGTGTCTTTTACTCATAATCTTCCATTAAACCTTCTTGCAGAAACAGGTATATTTGGATTTTTAGCTTTTTTTGCATTTATAGTAAGCCTATATAAAAGAGGCTTAAGTCTCTATAGAGAAACTCAGGATAATCTTATCTTAATACTTCTTTCATCCCTTACTGCTTATCTTGGACATCAATTTTTTGATGGTACAATGTGGTCTTTACATATAGGTCTAATATTATGGTTTATAAGTGCGATTATATTAAATTTTTATGAGAAGACAAGATAACCTCTTAGAGAGGAGGATAAACATTGATCTATGGCTCAGAAGATTCTTTATATTCTCCCATTTATGAACCTTGGAGGGACAGAGGTTCATACCGTTGAGCTGATAAAGGGTATAAGGTCAGAGTATGAAGTATTAGTAGCAGGGCCGGAAGGCAAAGGACTTTCCCTTTTAGAAGAGAATAAAATACCTTATACCAACCTACCAGGTCTTACCCCATTTGATATAAGGTTATATAGGAGTATTTTAAAAAGTATACTAAGAGACTATAAGCCAGACTTGATACATATACAGGGAAGATATGAGCCTGCTTTCTTTAGTAAAAAGATTCTTTCTTCTACTCCGGTTATTATAACCTGTCATGGCTACGGAAACTCCATAGCTCTTTGGGATTACAAGCTTACCGCTATAACAGGAAATAATTGGGCGGACAAGGTTATTGCAGTATGTAATAATGATAAGGAGCTTCTTATTAGATTAGGTTTAAAACCCAAAAAAGTTACTCTTATATATAATGGGGTATCTACCATAGAAGATAGGAAATCTTTACCCCAATTTGAAGGACTTAAGATTGGTACTGTTGCTAGCCTTATAAAGAGAAAAGGGATAAACTATCTTATAGAAGCAATAGATTTGATTGTTAAGAGATTTAAGGATATAGGTCTTTTTATAATTGGAGAGGGAGAAGAAAGGGAGAAGCTGGAGTCTTTAGTGGAAAGACTTAAGATAAAGAGATATATATTCTTTCTTGGAGGTCTTCCCTTTGCTAGAAGTTATATAAACAACTTTGATATATTTGTCTTACCTTCATTATTTGAATCATTGCCAGTATCGATAATAGAAGCCTATGCAGAGAAGAAACCTGTTGTTGCTTCGAATGTTGGTGGTATTCCAGAATTAGTGATAGATGAAGAAACAGGAATTCTTGTTCCTCCAAAGGATAGTAAGGCATTAGCCTATGCTATTGAAAGATTAATAAAAGATGAAAAATTAAGAAAGAAGCTTGCAGAGAACGGTTATAATAGATTTATAAAAGAATTTACGTTTAAGGTTATGGTAGAGAGAACTCAAGCGGTATATAGAGATATACTAAAATGAGGATACCAGTCATAGTTATTGGAGGTCCAACTGCAAGTGGAAAGACACAACTTGCAATAGAATGGGCACTTAAGACTAATGGAGAGATAATCTCTTGTGATTCGAGACAGATTTACAAATATATGGATATAGGAACAGCCAAGCCTACGGCTGAAGAGAGAAGTGTAATTCCACATCATCTTATAGATATTATATATCCAGATGAGGTTATGTCTGCTGGAGAATTTCAAAGGCTTGCAAGAGAATGTATTGAAGATATACATAAGAGAGGAAGAATTCCTTTCCTCGTTGGAGGAACAGGGTTATACATAAGGGCAGTTATAAGAGATATAAGTTTTCCTCCCAAGGTAGATGAAGAGATAAGAGAAACGATAAGAGAAAGAGTCAAAAAAGAGGGACTTTATAAAGTGTATGAGGAATTACAGAAGGTAGACCCTAAAACTGCAGATAAGATAAACCCTAATGATGAGATAAGGATTACCAGAGCATTAGAGGTTTACTATGCTACAGGTAAGCCTATCTCTTACTATAGGAAGGGTATTAATGTGGATTATCCTAGGTATGATGTAATATATTTTGTCTTAAACCCCCCAAGGGATTTGCTATACAGAAGGATTGAAGAGAGGGTAGATAGGATGATAAAATTGGGTCTTATAGAGGAGACGAAGTATATACTTAGTTTGGGCTATAGTCCAGGACTTCCTTCCTTGCAAACTTTAGGGTATAGAGAGATAATAAAGTATCTACAAGGAATATACAGCTTAGAATCTGCTATAGAGGAGATAAAGAAAGAGACAAGACGGTATGCAAAGAGACAGCTTACTTGGTTTAGGAATGAGTTGAGAGTTAAACCTATAAGTTACGAGGAGGTAGAAGATGCGTTTCGTGAAATCTCACGGTATAGGAAATGACTTTGTCATAATAGAAGATACAGAGGGATATGATATTGGTGAATTGGCTAAACTTTTATGTGATCGACATTTTGGGATAGGTTCTGACGGCTTATTAATATATGAGGCTTCATCTATTGCTGACTTTAGGATGCGTATGTTCAACCCTGATGGGACAGAGGCTGAGATGTGTGGAAATGGAATACGATGTATTACTCTATATGGATATAAGAAGAACCCTAAAAAGGTTTTTAGAGTAGAAACTAAGATAGGTGTTTTAGACTGTGAAGTAACATCTATTAATCCATTCAAAGTCAGAGTAAATATGGGACAACCTAGAGAGATAAGGCCTCATTCTTTGGTGATGGATGATAAAGCCTTTGAACTTACGTTAGTCTCTATGGGGAATCCGCATGCGGTAAATTTTGTAGAAGATCTTTATAGTGTTCCTTTAAAGGATTTGGGCCCTAAGATAGAGAATCACCCTGACTTTCCTAATAGGACTAATGTTGAATTTGTCCAAGTGATAGATAAAAGCCATGTTGTTGTAAGGGTTTGGGAAAGAGGAGCAGGAGAGACACTTGCCTGTGGCAGTGGTGCCTGTGCGGTAGTAGTAGCAAGTATAGTGAACAATTACACTGACACCTTAGTAGAAGTTACCCTTCCAGGAGGTAAGCTCAATATAGAATGGGATAGAGACAGAGGAATCTTTATGGAGGGCCCAGCAGAAGAGGTATTTAGTGGAGAAATGAATAGGGAATATTTAAATTCTAGATTATGGAGGTAAAGATGATAAAGAAGGCAAAAAGATTAGATAATATTCCACCTTATCTATTTGCTGAGATTGATAAAAAGAAGGAAGAAGCTATAAAAAGAGGTGTAAAGGTTTTAAGTTTAGGTATTGGAGACCCGGACCTTCCAACTCCACAGCATATAGTCGATGCATTATATGAATCTGCTAAGATTGTGAGTAATCAGAAGTATCCACCATATGAAGGGACGAAAGAATTTAGAAAAGCTGTAGCAGAGTGGTATGAAAAGAGGTTTAATGTTATATTAGATCCTGAAAAAGAAGTTTTGACACTCATAGGTTCAAAAGAAGGCATTGCTCATATATTTTTGGCTTTTGTAGACCCAGGGGACATTACCCTTATCCCAGACCCAGGATATCCTGTATATAAAGTTGCTACTATCTTAGCTGGTGGCATCCCTTATACTTTTCCCTTGAAACCTGACACTTATTTACCTGACTTCTCTAGTATTCCAGAAGAGGTGGCGCGTAAAGCAAGGATAATGTTTCTTAATTATCCTAATAATCCTACAGCGGCAGTGGCAGACCTATCCGTATTTGAGGAGGCTGTAGAATTTGCAAAAAAGTATGATATTATTCTCTGTCATGATAATGCCTATTCCGAGGTTACCTTTGATGGATATATTGCTCCAAGTATTCTTGAAGTTAAAGGAGCCAAGGATATAGCAATAGAATTTCATTCCCTATCGAAGACCTACAATATGACGGGTTGGAGGATTGGTTTTGCGGTTGGTAATAGGGATATTATCGATGGCCTTTCTATAGTGAAAACCAATGTTGATTCTGGTGTATTTATGGCTATACAGTATGCAGGAACAGTTGCCCTCAGAGGACCACAGGATGTGGTAGAAGAGAATAAGAGGGTTATAGCTAGGAGGAGAGATATATTTGTAGAAGGGTTAAAGAAGCTTGGTTGGAATATAAAGCCTCCGAAAGGGACATTCTATCTATGGGTGCCAATTCCTAAGAATTTCAGAACCTCTATAGACTTTGCCAGTTTCCTACTCGAAAAGACTGGAATAGTAGTTCCTCCAGGTATAGGATATGGAGAAAATGGAGAAGGATATTTTCGTATAGCTCTTACAGTTGACGAACCGATATTAAGAGAAGCTTTAGAGAGGATGGAATCTGCAGGTATAAGAGGCAACTGATGAATCTAGAAGACCTAATCAAAGAGGCAGAAGATATCTGTAGCTTTAAGCTAGAAGAGATAAGAGAGATAAAAAAGAGAAATGAGTTAAAGGTTCTTTCTGCCTTTAGGTCTGCAGGTATAGACGAATATGTGGTCTCTTTTGTAGGAACAGGTTATGGGTATAATGATAGAGGAAGGGAGGCACTAGAAGATGTGTTCTCCCTTTCTTTTTCTAGTGAATCAGCCATAGTTATACCTCAGATTATCTCAGGCACTCATGCTATTTCTAGTGCTCTTTTTGCCCTTTTAAGACCAAAGGATAGGATACTTTCAGTTACCGGACCTGTATATGATACCCTGAGAAGGGTAATTAACTCTTTATCTAAGTGGGGTATAGAATATCAGGAGATACCATTTGAATACAGAGAAGATGCAGAGTATATAAAATCTAAGATTAATACCCCACCTAAAATCATTTTTATACAACGATCTTGTGGATATAACTGGTCTAGAAAATCACTAACGATCAGCGATATAGCAAATATAGTATCTAATGTAAGAGACATATTTGAGGAAAGTATTATCTTTGTTGACAATTGCTATGGTGAGTTTGTAGAGGATAGAGAACCTATTGAAGTTGGAGCAGATATTATTGTTGGCTCTCTAATAAAAGGAGTCGGAGGTAATCTTGCACCTACAGGGGCTTATATAGCAGGAAAAAGAGAGATTATAGACAAGATTGGAGATTTTATTACCGCTCCAGGTCAGGGAAGAGACATAGGTCCAACATTAGGTATTCAAAGAGCTATGCTCCAGGGACTCCTATTTGCTCCTCATTTTATAGGGGAATCTCTAGAGGGACTAACTATGGCTAGTTATATCTTAGAAAAACTGGGCTTTGAAGTATTGCCTAAGTGGTATGAACCTAGGGGAGATGGAGTTCAGAGGATTATCTTAAGAGATAGAGAGAAACTCATAAGATTCTTACAAGGTATACAGAACTTTTGCCCAGTAAATTCTATGTATACAATTGAACCCCAAGAACTTCCCGGTTATTCTGACCCTGTAATCCTAGCTGGAGGAGGATTTGTTCAAGGCTCTACAGGTGAATTTAGTGCAGATGGAATATTAAAGCCTCCATATGTTGCATTTATTCAGGGAGGATATTCCCATAACCAGGTAATAGTTGGTATAATTAGTAGCATAGAAAAAATATTAGAGGAGGGAAAATGAGAAGGTTTCTAAGTGTAGTTATAATATCTCTTCTGATTCTTGAGTTATCCCCGATAAATGCTCTTAGTGAGCAGAAGAAGTTAAAGATTGGGGTTATGGGAGTTTTTATAGATGGAAAAGAAGATATTTCACTGAGCAATATAGTAGCTCCAGTATTTTCTACAAGTGATTTTTTTAACTGGGAGAAGATTGGTAAAGATACCCCCACATTAGTATACTGGGGTATTGCAAGTTTTGATGTGAAGTTCAAACATAATGCTTCTAACGTAAGTACTAATGTTAGACTTCTGATAAAAGATACTAGAACTAATGTGGATATGTTTATTCTAGAGACTAATGCTTTGAGTTCTCCATTCAGTGGAACAGTATTAGATTGGAAACCCTTAGAGAAGGAGGCTTTTCTTAACGCTATAGGTACACTTTCTAAGAGATTAGATGATATATGGAGAAGTAGTAGTATAGTTATATATGCAGAGGAAAATGCCTTTGAAAGTGATCTTGGAAAGGATACAGGTATAGTAGAGGGGACTATATTGAGTATATTTAGAGATAATAAACTGGTAGCAAAGGGTAGAGTAACAAGTCTTGGTCAGAAAACCTGTAAGGGAGATATCATATACAAAGCTGAAAACGAATATCCTCGTCTTGGAGATATTATAAGGATTGCTTATATTCCCCCTTCTCCAGAGGTCTCATTTATAAATCAGGCAACCCCGGTTTTAAATGCAATTGTAGGGATAGCTATCCTGGCCGGTCTGGTGACACTTTACAATATAGCCAAGGCAAATATGGCAACTTGGATAAGACTTAGGTTTCCTGAGAATAATGCGACTTTCCATCCTGGTGATAATATAACATTTTTATGGCTTACTAATGATACTAGTATAAAGAATTTTGCTTTAATAATATCTGGTAACATCTATACAACCACTAATACCTCTTATAATTACATCGCCCCTTCGGTTTCAGTTGAAACTACTTATGTTTGGAAGGTGATAGGTTACAGGGAGGATGGTACTTCTATAGAGAGTGAGAGTAGGACCTTTAAAGTAGTCCCATAAATGAGATTATTCTTTATCTTACTTGTCCTACTTCTTTTTCTTCCCATGATTGTATCTTCTGCTACTCTTAGGGGTGATTATGTATATCTTTTTCCAACTACTTGGGAGATAAGAGGTGTAGGAAAAGCGATATGGAAAGATGGTAATCTCTTGATTTCAGCTGATGTAATTATTGTAAATCTTCTCACTAAAAATATTATAGCATTTGGAGATGTAAAAATTCTAAGAGATGGTAAAGAGGAATTTTATGATGTTTTTTCTACTAAGGAGTTAGAGTTAAACTTATATGAGACTCAGTCACTTCCCTATATAATGGCAAGAGAAATAGAAATAAATTGGCGGACAACTACAATAACATTTAAAGGTCTAAAGGTATCTCAAGATATCACCCTTTCTGAGTTTTCTATTCCTTTTGGCCCATATAGTTCTGGCATAAAGTTCTCAGCTGGAGAAGAGATTCTTTCTATAGATACAAGCGCTCCTTATATTTCTATAATTTTGCCATACAATGGTGGAATATTTACACAGGTACTTACCGAATCTGGTATGGAGGTTTTCTACGAAGAAGAGGGATACTATCTTTTAGGGGCAAGGGCTTATATAGATAAAGGCATGTCCATATTTGGTGAGTATACCTTATATTCTCCAGATAAATCCCTAAGGCTTACCATTGGATATGATGAAATACCTTACAGCATAATAAGTAAAGAGATCCGTAATGGGATTTGGAAATATACTGGGGAGGGTAGGGTTAAGTGGAAAGATAAGCCGGAGATAACACTTTCATTGACAGTAGAACAGTGGGACAGAATGATGGTAAAAGGAGAGATAGTTTATACTGAAGATGGGACCTTAGAATTTAATCCCTACATAGGCTATAGATTCGAGCTGTCTCAAGATTTAAGCTTGAATATTTATCTTTCTAAAATAGGCTTAGATAGTTTACAACTTACATATAGAATGCAACCGGCGGTTAACCTTAAGCTTGGATATGTAAACCCTAACAAGTACATTCTTGGTGTCGAATGGGGCTATAGGGGAATAGAATTAATAGATTATAATGGAACTGTTAGCCTTATCATAAGATAGGAGGTGTAAAATGCTTTCAGCATATCTTGATGAAAAAGGTGAGCTTGTCCTTGGAGAGAAGGAGATCCCTGAGGTAAAGAGTGACGATATACTTATCAAGGTTATAGCGTGTGGTATCTGTGGGACAGATGTTCATGTATTTAAGGGGATAAATAGAGGAAAGCCTAATGTAATAAGAGGTCATGAGTTTGTTGGAGAGATCGTTGAAGTTGGAAGCGGTGTAAAAGATTTAAGGACCAAGGATATAGTGGTTGTGGACCCTAACATACCCTGTATGAACTGTTTTCAGTGTAGAAATGGTAGAGTGCATCTCTGCAAGAATCTGACAGCTATCGGTGTAGATTTAGATGGCGGATTTGCGGAATACTGTGTGTTACCTTCTAAGCAGGCATATAAGCTTCCAAGTAATATAGAGCCTATAGTTGGAGCTTTAGCAGAACCTTTAGCCTGTGCCCTTCACGGAATAGATAGGGTAGATTTAAAAGAGGGGGAAGATGTCCTTATAATCGGAGGAGGAGCTTTAGGTCTTATACTTACACAGCTGGTAGTAAATGGAGGGGCAGGAAGGGTGTTTGTTAGCGAACCATACAAAGAAAAGAGAGACTTGGCATTTGGTTTTGGTGCAACTAGAGTTATAGACCCTATTAATGAGGACCTTTTAGATATAATTAAGAAGGAGACAAATGGTAGAGGTGTAGATGTAGTTATAGAAGCTGTTGGTTCTGACAAGACTATACTACAAGCTATAAAAGCAGTAAGTGATGGAGGAAGGGTCCTTTTCTTTGGAGTTGCCCCAGAGGATGTAAAGATAGAAATCTCACCCTTTGAAGTCTATAGAAGAGAACTTACCCTTTTAGGTTCTTTTGTAAATCCTTTTACAATGGAAAGGGCAGTGTCTCTAATATCGGGTAGAAGAGTAAATCTTTATCCACTTATAAGCGATATTATTCCTCTACATGATATTAAAAAGGGCGTAGACATAGCTAGCACAGGGAGGTCAATAAGGGTTTTAGTAAAACCCTAGATTTTTGTTGTGTTGACAACTGTATTAAGGATTTTAATAGCTAAAAGAGTAAAGCCTTTTATTTTTGAAAGAAAGGACGATGTATCTTTGACATATAGATCTCCTACTATAGGAGTATACGTTCATATTCCTTTTTGTCGTAGTCTATGCCCTTTTTGTCCCTATTATAAAGTTCTCTATAGGGAGGAAATAGTTGAAAGATTTAAAAGTGCGCTTCTTAAAGAGATAGAGATTATTAGTTCTAAATATAGAGATAAGGGGATAGATTCTGTCTACTTTGGTGGAGGGACACCCGCTTTAATTATTGATCATCTTCCAAAAATAACTTCTAGATTAAGAGACAACTTTGACATAAAAGGTGATTTTGCCATTGAGCTTCATCCCTTAGATCTTACAGAAAGAAATCTAAAGATATTAAAAGAAATAGGATTTGAGATGATAAGCATAGGAGTTCAGTCTTTTTCTAAGAGATGTCTTGATGCACTAGGTAGAAAAGAAGATATTCAAACTGTAAAAGAGAATCTATCATTAGTAAAAGCCTTTAACTTTAAGACAGTAGATATTGATTTAATTTTCGGCATTCCAAGCCAAACTTTAGAAACCCTAGAAGAAGATTTTAGAATTGCTGTAGATTTTGGGGCTACTCAGATATCAGCATATCCTTTTATAGATTTCTCTTTCCTAAAAAATAGAGAAAGATCTTTAAGCAAGAAAGAGAAACGAATAATGTTAGCACAGTTAACAAAGATAGCAAACAGTATTGGTTTTGAAAGAACATCTATATGGACCTTCGCTAAGAAGAACTCTCAGAGATATTCATCGATTACTAGAGATAACTTTATAGGTTTTGGACCTTCCGCATCTTCCTTAGGAGATAATTCGTTTAAAATAAATACTTTCTCTCTAGAAGAGTATATCTCTAGTTTAGAAAAGAAAAAGTTGCCTCCCAGTTTAGTCTTAGAATTTGACATTTACTCAAGAGGGGCTTATTGGCTCTTCTGGAACTCATATAATCTAGATATAAATAGAGATTCATTCTTTAGACTTTTTGGTATAGAATTAGAAGAAGTATTCTACTGGCAACTAAGGTTTGGAGAATTTTTAGGATTACTGAAGCAATATGAGAAAGGCTATAGACTTACAGAGAAAGGCGCCTATTACTTTCATCTAGTTGAACAGGTGTATACCCATAAATATATAGATAAAGTTTGGAGTCTACAGAGAGCAAAATTCCCTCCAGCAAGGATTACAATCTAGGCTCTCTTATTCCTCAGAATTAACCCACTTATCTCGCCAGTCTATAAGAACTCCTAATGTTTCTTCCTTTTTATTAAGGAGTAATTCGTACGCATCCTTAATATTTTCTGGCCCAATTGTATGAGTATGAAGTTCTTTTACTTTTAAGATTTTCTTCTTAATAAGTTCCATAACGTAGAGAGTACTAGTAAGTCTATCTGGAATATCAAAGAAACCTTGAAGTCCTTCATGAGCACCCAAAAGGTTAACTCCCATTCTATGAATATAATTATAAATATCTACTTCGACTTTTCCTCTTGGAGAACCAAGCAATATTATCTGTCCCCTTTTATTTACTATTGTAAAAGCTGTATCTAATACAGAAGGAACCCCCGTAGCTTCTATAACTAATCGAATTCCTTTTTCTCTAGTAATCTCTTTTATTGTTGTATATAGCTCTTCTTCTTCAGGATTAACTAAATATTCTATTCCACACGATTTAGCTTTTATAAGTCTACTTTTTACAGGGTCTATCCCTATTACCCTTGCCCCAGCTATCTCAAAGAGCTGTGAAGCAAAATTACCTACTAGGCCAAGTCCAAAGACTGTTATATAATCCCCTACATAGAAATTACTTACATACAGCGCAGTTAACGAAATAGCTGCAAGTCTAGCAAAAATCATCTCTTCTAGAGAAAGTTCTTTATCAAGTTTTATAACAGGTCTATCCTTGAGATTTGTTATATCTACTATGTCAATAGACCTATGTCTACCAAGAGTGTATACAAGGTCTCCTTTATTAAATTCAGATATATCATTCCCAACCTCTAAAACTTCTCCTACAGAAGCATAACCAGGATAAAATGGATATTTTGCCCATCTATTATTTGGATCAGAAAGTCCTATATGTGTCCCTGTATAGAAAGCCAATTCAGTCCCAGGACTTATAAGGGTATAATAATTCTTTACTAAAATTTCTTTATCTCCTAAATTTTCTCTTATTTCAGTTTCTTCTAAGGTTATCCGATAAGGCTCTGGAAAACACACTTGAATTACTTTCATAATTCCTCCTTATAAATAGAGGGGGAGAAGAGTATCTTCCTCTCCTCCCACCTATATTACTTCTTTATAAAGAACTGTTCAGGGTGAGCATTCCCAGGTGTTCTTAATAA
>JAOACC010000050.1 GCA_026418035.1 bacterium | reverse complement strand
AGATGTGTATAAGAGACAGCTATAATACTATCCGTTATAGGTTGGTGTGGTTTGGCTCGAGTCGTTCGTGGTAAGTTATTGAGCCTAAGAGAAGAGGATTTCACTATGGCAGCTAGACTAGCCGGCGCTAGTGAGTGGAGAATAATAACAAGGCACTTATTGCCATCTTTTACTAGTCATTTGATAGTATCAATAACCCTCTCTATTCCTGGAATGGTTCTAGGAGAAACTGCGCTAAGTTTTTTGGGTTTGGGTCTACAACCACCTGCTATAAGTTGGGGTGTATTATTACAAGATGCCCAGCAGGTCTTGGCCGTTGCCCATTACCCCTGGCGCCTTATTCCTGCTGTATTTATTATCTTAACTGTTCTTTGTTTTAACTTTTTAGGTGATGGGCTTCGTGATGCAGCTGACCCATATGCAAGATAAATAAGATTTATATAATATAGATTATAAAGTCAAATAAAAGATTATCTAAAAAGGAGGAAAGATTTATGTCTAAAAAGATAACATTTATAGGGGCTGGAAGCCTAGGTTTTACTAGGGCCTTGGTGAGAGACTTACTCACTTTTCCCGCTTTTCAAGATGCAACTCTAGCATTAATGGATATAGATGAAGAAAGGTTAAATTTTGCCAAGACTGCAGTGGAGAAGATTATAAAGGCGGGTAACTATCCTGCAAAGATACAGGCGACACTAAATAGAGCAGAGGCTTTAGATGGGGCAGATGGTGTGGTCTGTACAATACTAGCCCACAGTGTAAATGTATGGCGAAATGATATAGAGATACCAAAGAAGTATGGAGTAGATATAAATGTAGGGGATACAAGAGGACCTGCTGGTATATTTAGAGCATTAAGGACAATACCGATAATGTTAGACATCTGCAAAGACATAGAGAAATATGCTCCCAACGCAGTATTCCTAAACTATACAAATCCTATGGCTATGCTATGTAGAGCAATGCAGACAGTAAGTAAGGTAAACGTAGTTGGACTATGTCACAGTGTTCAGGGAACTGCAGAGATGTTAGCAAGGTGGATAGGAGCTCCTATGGAGGAGATAACATACTTCTGTGCAGGTATAAACCATCAGGCTTGGTTCTTGGAGTACAAGTGGAATGGTAGAGATGCGTATCCGCTTATAAAGGAAGCGATAATAACAAGACCTGAGATATACAACGAAGAACAGGTAAGAAATGAGATGTTCTTACATTTGGGATACTATGTAACAGAATCAAGCGGTCATAACTCAGAATATAATGCATGGTTTAGAAAGAGACAAGACTTAATAGAGAAATACTGCACACACGGAACGGGCTGGAATCCAGGAGAATATGCATATATTCTCAAAGAATATCTAGCAAGAGAGGATACCTGGAAAGACGATGTAAAATACTGGTTAGAGCATGCACCTATCGATTTAAAGAGAGGTAAAGAATACGCTGCATATATATTTAATGCGGTGATAGGGGATGGAACAATGTTCGAGTTCAATGGTAACATAAGGAACTTTGGAATCATAGATAATCTTCCATATGGTGCGTGTGTAGAGGTGCCAATAGTAGCATCTAAGAGAGGATTTAGCCCGATAAAGGTAGGTTCATTGCCACCTCAGGTAGCGATACTAAACTATGTAAATTCAATGTGTGAAGAATTAGCGGTAGAGGGTTCACTTACTGGAGATCCTATGAAAATATTCCATGCAGTATGCTATGACCCATTGACATCTGCCGTGCTTAGTTTGGCAGAGATAAGAGATATGGTAAATGAAATGTTTGAAGCAAACAAAGACTATCTACCTCAGTTTAAACATTTTAAGGTTTAATATGGAGGAGAAGATGACCCATAGGGAGAGGCTACTTAGATGCCTTAGAGGAGAGTCTGTAGATAGGATCCCTGATTTTGAGTTTGGTGCTTGGGAACAGACTATAGAAAGATGGCATAACGAAGGTCTACCTAAAGAATATGTAGGGACAGATGCAGCAATAGACTATTACTTTCATACAGACAATACAGAATACGGACCTATGCCTTATGTTAGAACTGGTCTATTACCCGGTTTTGAATACAAGATTCTTGAAGATAAGGGAACACATCTTATAGTTCAAGATGGCGATGGTGCTATAGCTGAAGTTATGAAGCCAGAGTATGGTGCATCAATACCCAAATATCTGAGATTTGCTATAGAAACGAGAAAAGATTGGGAAAAGATTAGAGACGAAAGACTGAATCCAGATGACCCTAGAAGAGTTCCAGAAAACATAGATGAACTCTGTAAACTTACCTTTGATGCAGAATATCCAATCTTTATTAACTGTGGTTCTTTATACGGCTGGTTAAGGAACTGGATGGGAGTAGAAAACTTATCTATAGCTTTATATGATGACCCAGAGTGGGTTGAAGAGATGATGGAACATTTGACTATACTTATGCTTAAGGTATATGAGAAAATAGCGGGTAAGTGTAAGATAGATATGGGTCTCTGGTGGGAAGATATGTGTTATAGACAGGGACCATTGATTTCTCCAGCTATGTTTAAGAAACTTATGGTTCCGCGTTATAAGAGAGTCACTGAGTTTTTAAGGAGAGAATGTGGATGTGAGTTTCATATGCTAGACTGTGATGGAAACATTCACCAGCTTGTAGGTCTTTGGCTAGAATCAGGGATAAATGTTATGTTTCCACTAGAAGCAGCCCATACAGATGCATATAAGATTAGGTCTGAATTTGGAAAGAAAGTTGCATTGAGAGGCTACTTTGATAAGAGAGCACTTATAGCAGGAAAATCTGCAATAGATAAAGAGTTTGAGAGAATAACTCCTCTTCTTGAGGATGGCGGCTTTATACCTCATACAGATCATCGAGTTCCTCCAGATGTCTCTTGGGAAAACTATAGATACTACAGGATGAGAAAGTGTGAACTTATAGGTAAAGAATATAGGGAAGGTAACGAGGAACTGTCAAATAAACCTAAGATTACATTTCTAGCATAGATTAAGGGGCAGGATGTCCTGCCCCTTTTGAACATTACTTCCCCATTTTTCTTAGGTTTTCTATACAACGTTTAACAGATTCAAGTGGAGGTCTTCCGGGTGTTTCGTATTCAACTATATACCACTCAGTACCTCCAATAGTTTCACAGAGATTAAATACCTCGTTCCATTTTACCTCTCCCTCTCCTATTGCTGGGGCGGTAAATGGAAACTCCTTTAAGTGAACAGTAATTGCTCGTCCTGGATACTTTTTAAGTATCTCTATTGGGTCTGCTGAGCCATGCATGGCATTTCCTATGTCTAACTGCATAATTACATCCTTGCTTGTATTCTGGAAGAATATATCCCAGGGGATCTCACCATCTATAGGTTTAAATTCAATATCGTGGTTGTGATACCCAACCCTCATACCATATGGTTTTACCTTCTCTGAAATCTCACTCATCAGCTCCGCAACCTTAAGCCAACCGTTCTTTGTCTCTGTATACTCTGGAGGTAAGGCTGGAACTATAAGGAATTTATTCCCTAAGGTAGCATTAAATTCAACTGTTTTTTTCAGCTCATCACCAAGTAATGTATTAATTCCAAGATGTGAACCTGCTACCTTTAGATTAAACTCATCAAGTATCTTCTTGATCTCTTTAGCCTCCAGATTGTAGTATCCGGCGAATTCTACCCCCTCATATCCCATCTCAGAAATAGCTTTGATTGTTCCAACAAAATCTTTTGCACAATCCTCCCTTACTGAATACAACTGTAAAGCTATTGGTATCTTTGCCATACAGTCCCTCCTACTCTTTTTCTTTTATTCTAGCACAACTTATGTTAGAATAGCTTTGTTAGGAGGGATGTTTTATGACTGTTATTCTTAGGGTAAAGGGTTTGAAGAAGTCTTATGGAAAGATTATTGCTCTAAAAGGGATAGACTTTGAGGTTAATGAAGGTGAAATCTTTGCTCTTATTGGACCCAATGGTGCGGGAAAGAGCACTACTTTAAGAATTATTGCTACTCTTCTTTCACCTGATGAAGGTACCGTCGAACTTATAGGGTATGATATCAGAAAAGATCCAGAGAAGATAAGAGAGAGAATAAGTTATTTGCCAGAAGAGGCAGGAGCTTATAAGAATCTAACAGGTATAGATTATCTGAGATTTATGGCTAACTTCTATGCAAAAAATGAGGAGGAAGTAGAAGAATTTGTTAAGAAGGGAGAGAGAATAGCGGAATTGGGTGAAAGACTGAAGGATAAAGTGGGAACTTATAGTAAAGGTATGGTAAGAAAGTTACTCTTAGCGAGGACTTTAATGATTAAGCCTACTCTAGCTATACTAGATGAGCCTACTTCTGGTTTGGATGTAATAAATTCTCTAGAGATTAGAGAGATTATAAGAGACTTTGTTAAAGAAGGGGTATCTGTATTACTCTCTTCTCACAATATGCTAGAGATAGAATTTTTGTCTGATAGAGTTGCTATTATAGATAATGGCAGAATCTTAGAGACCGGTACACCTCAGGAATTAAAAGACAAGTATTCCTCAAGGAATCTTGAGGAGGTATTTAGGAGGATAGTAGCATATGAAAAAGTTTCTTAATCTTTTAAGAAAAGAAATAAAAGAGTTAATTACTGTTCAGCTTATAGTTTCTTTAGCATTTACTATTGTTCTTTTTTATTTTATAGGGAATATAGCTAGGTCAGAGATGAGTAAGGTCCAAGGAGTTAAAGATGTCTCTGTCTTAGACCTTGACCAATCTGACCTCTCGGGAGAGATACTGAGAAATCTCGCCTTTGCAAATTTTAGGATAAATCTATTGGATGTTAATAATAAAGATATGGCGATTGATAAGGTGAGGAAGGAGAATCTTTCTCTATTATTGGTTATCCCAAGTGGTTTTGCTGATTCAGTCTCTAACTTTCAGCCAAAAGAGATAGAGACATATGTATTTGTGCGTAGTTTTTCTGTAGGCTCATCTATAAACTCAGAATTAGTTAACCAGATAATAGTTTCGATAAACAACTATCTATCTGATAATATCCTAAAAAATAAAGTACCAGATATTAGTCCTAGTATATTGAAAAATCCTATAAAGAACAGAAGCTTTATAGTAGTTAAAGATAAGGTAGCTGAAGGTTCTATATCGGATGTAAATAACTTTGTAACCTCTCAGACGATTTTTATACCTATCATACTGATGATGATATTAGTATACTCATCCCAGATGGTTTTATCCGCTATAGCAATGGAGAAACAGGATAAGACATTAGAGACATTACTTACTGTGCCTATAAGTAGAAATCATATAGTAATAGCTAAGATGCTTGCCTCTGGCTTAGTTGGTCTAGTATCTGCAGGTATATATATGATTGGTTTTAGGTTTTATATGGGTGGTTTCATGGGAAATATTTCTACTAGCGGGCAGGTTAGTGAAGTTATAGAGAAATTAAATCTACGCTTTACTCCTAATACATATATATTTTTGGGTATTTCTCTTTTCTTAGCTATACTCTGTGCTTTAGCTTTGGCTACAATACTAGGAGTCTTGTCTGAAGACTTAAGGAGCGCTCAGAGTGCATCTCTTCCGCTAGTTTTTCTTGTCCTCATACCATATTTCCTTACAATGTTCTCAGATTTAAATACCCTAAGTTTGCCCTTGAAAATTATAGTACTAGCAATACCTTTTACTTATCCATTTCTTGCCTCTCAAAATCTTATACTTGGAAATTACTCAATAGTAATATACGGTATCTTATATATGCTGTTTGTATTTGTAGTATTAGTCTTTATAGCCGGAAGAATATTTTCTACAGATAAGGTTTTGACTATGAAGCTAAGGTTTGGAAGGAAAGTTAGGTAACAGACTACATAAATATCCTTAAAACTGGTCTCTCCTTTCTAGTTAGATTTTTATATTAGCTCTAGCCAGAAAGTAGCTCTTTTTTAGAAAATGTTCACAGGCCAGGAATATCAATATCTCTTGACAAGTATTGGATAAAAAGTAAAATTAAGGTATAGTCATTATGCCCTTATGGGCTCTTAGAGTTCTATAAAAAGAATAAAAATCTAATGAGAGGAGGCGATTTTATGTATAAAAGGTTTACTGTATCTTTACTGGTTTTGGCGATGCTTCTTAGTTTGACACCTGCCTTTTCTGCGGTGAAGAATTCGGCAGGTAAGACCTTACCGCCAGATGCTGCACCATTAGAATACCAGGTACTAAGGATAATGAGCCAACCTGCTACAACGCTAGATTGGTTTATAAGCGTCTACAAGAGAACAAACGAGGCAAATAACTATTTTGGAGAACCCCTTGTAAGACTCAATAAGAATTTTGAGATTGTTCCTGCAGCTGCTACTCGTTGGACTGTTTCTAAAGATGGACTTACTTGGACGTTCTATCTGGACAAGAACATAAAGTGGTCAGATGGAACGCCTCTAACCGCTGAAGATTTTGTCTTTAGTTTCCAGTTAGCGGCTGACCCAAAACACGGATGGGATTTTGCATGGTTCTATAGTCCTATAAAGAACTGGGATAAAGCGGTAAGAGGAGAGGTTCCCCCATCTGCCATTGGTGTAAAGCAAGGGAAGGACCCGTATACTTTAGTAATAACAACCGAATATCCTGCCCCATACCTTCCAATGATGATGCTATACTCAACTCCACTCAGTAAAAAGGCTTATGAAAAGTATGGACCATACTACAATAACGATCCAAAGACCTCTGTCTCTTGCGGACCCTATGTATTAGAGGAATGGACAAAGGATAAGCAGATAGTATTTAGAATTAATAAAAGTTATGGTGGAAGGGTAAAACCATATCTAGAGAAGATCATAGTAACTTTTGGTGACCCTGGAACATCTGCATTTAAGGCATATCTGGCAGGAGAGATAGATATCTGCGGTTACAGTAATTCTCAGATATTTACTCCTGCAGACCTAGAGGTTATAGAGAAAGACCCTGAATTGTCTAAGCAGTTCCATCAGGGCTTTGGAGACTTTAGGACATTCTACTTGGGATTTGACTGCTACAACCCACCGTTTAATGATTTAAGAGTCAGGAAAGCATTTGCTCATGCTATAGATAAGGAGTCTATAGTAAAGACTATAATTAAGAAGCAGGGTATAACAGCTTACGGATTTTTAATGCCAGGATTCCCAGGGGCAAATCCAGAAGGATTGAAAAATATAGTCACCTATAATCCTGATCTAGCAAAGAAGCTACTTGCAGAGGCAGGCTATCCCGATGGAAAAGGATTCCCTGCACTTGATATGTGGGTTAGAGCTGACCTTGCATCACCAACGGTAGTTGCTGCTGCTAATGCTATAGGAGCTATGTTAAAGAAGAACTTAGGCATAGATGTTAAGATTACTGTAAAAGAGACAAAGACATTTATGGATGCCCTTAATGCTCATAAGCTTCAGTTCTATCTTGTCTCTTATGGAATGGACTATTTGGATCAGTCTAATATGCTAGGTATATGGGTATCTACTGGAAGACATGCATGGAAAAATGATAGATTTGATAAACTTGTAAGAGATGCATCTGCATTGCTAGATAAGAAGAAGAGAGATGAGATGTTTAAGGAAGCTGAAAAGATTTTAGTGGAGGATGTTGGCGGTATATTCCTCTGGCATCAGACGCCAGGTGCGCTTTGGAAGCCATATGTAAAAGGTAAAGACCTCGAACCAGATAAATATGGAATAACTGCCCTACACTGGCCTGGTATAGAAGGAGTAGGAACAACAATATTTAGTATCTACATATCTAAGGATGTACTAAAATATAGGAAGTAGTATGGTAGGCTATATAGTTAGAAGAATCCTAGGATTAGTTATTGTTATACTTTTGGCTTCACTGATAACATTCTTCCTTATGCATGCTATTCCAGGTGGACCGTTTGATGAACTAAAGATGCCCCTCCCCGCAGAAGTAAAGGCTCAGATTTTAAAGAAATATGGGCTTGACAGACCTGTCTGGGAGCAGTATATGAGATATATCTGGAGAGCATTACATGGTGATTTCGGAGTTCCCTTCCAGAGCCCTACAGAGACTGTTCTATCCTTGATAAAAAGGGTTTGGCCTGTAACCCTACAGATTGGAGCAATTACCAT
>JAOACC010000044.1 GCA_026418035.1 bacterium | reverse complement strand
ATGTAAATTCTTTAACTCAAGAATTACTCCTCTACCCATTTATAACCTCTGTATTTCGATATAATTAATTAATTTACTAAAGATTATATACCATGTTAAAATTAAAAGCAAGAGGAAATCATAGGATAAATAGATAGTGGGTATGGTAAAATAAAGCATATAAAAAATAATTGAAAGGAAAGAGTTTTGGGAATTGGGAGGACTTATAGCGAAACTTTTCAAACCTAGGAAAGATGTGTTTATAGTTACTTTTACAATATGGGAAACAAGTCATAGTTCTATTGAGATAAGGAGAATATGAAGAAATTAAAATTGAAGGAAACTAAAGAATCTAATAAGGTTCTTAGGGATAAAAGGAGGGCTAGTTATGAAGATTAGTTGTTGCTGGTTGTATGCGATAAGTAAGTATGGATATCCACCAAGTATAGAAAATGTCTTTAAAGCTTTAAAAGAGATGGCAGATATGGGATTTGAGTATGTAGAGTTAGAAGGAGTAAGAGAAGAAAACTTAAAAGAAGTGCATAGCAATAGAGAAAAGATAAAGAATTACTGTAATGATCTTGGAGTAAAGATAGTAAACTTCTGTCCCATTATTCCTGAGATTGTAAGCCTAGATGAAAAAGAAAGAGAAAAGGCAAAAAACCTCTTTATGTTAGGTATAGAATTGGCTAAGTATTTTGATTGTGAAACTATTCAGACAGACAGTTATACTCCACCATTAGAGTTCATAGGAGAAGCCCCTTATAAAGAGAGTATAAGCTACGGAAAACAATACAAAGTAAAGATAGATCCTCAGTTCGATTGGAATAGACTCTGGGATGTATTAGTTGATAGTTTTCGTTTTGCTAGTGAAACAGCTAAATCAGCTGGATTAAAATTTTGTCTAGAACCAAGAGTTGGAGAGATTATAAGTAACACAGATGCGCTTTTAAGATTGATGGACCATGTAAAAAGCGATAATTTTGGAGCAGTGTTAGATACTGGACATCAGAATGCTCAAAAGGAGATTTTACCTCTTTCAGTAGAAAAGTTAGGTAGTAAAATATTCTACCTTCATGTTTCCGACAATGATGGGAAGATTAATGAGCATCTCCCTCTGGGGAAAGGAAATATAGACTGGGAAGGAATCTTTCTGGCGTTAAAGAAGCACAACTACCAAGGTTATGTAGCTATTGATATAGGGAATATACCAGACATAGAAAAAGCCTACACAGATTCTAAGCAATTTTTAGAAGATCTATCACAAAAATTAGGTATTTAAAGGAGGAAAAGATGTTTAGACCATTTCTAGATGGGTATTATGATGTAGAGGATCAGCTACCTGAATATGTAAAAAGGAGGGCATTCGAATATTTTCAAAAAGAGGAGATAGAAAAAAATAGCATAAAAAGTATAGAAGAATTCGAGAAAAGAAAAGAAAAGATAAGAGATTACTTTATAGAGGCTATAGGGGGATTAGACATAGAAAGGACAGAACTGAATCCTGTATATGCTGGTGTAATTGAAAAGGATTCTTATATCGTAAAGAAAGTAATATATCAGAGTATTCCAAATTTCTATGTGACTAGTAATCTATATATGCCCAAGGATATAGATAGAAAAATTCCTGCAATTCTATTTGCCTGTGGACATTGGGAATCTGCTAAAGCTTGTCCAGAATATCAAAAGGTCTGCATAGAACTAGTCAAAAATGGTTTTATAGTCCTTGCTGTAGACCCTATAGGACAGGGAGAGAGAATGCAATACTATGATAGAGAATTAAAGAGAACTTTAATAAGATGGGGGACTATGGAACATTCATACGCTGGACTACAATGTACATTAGTTGGTGCTAATATTGCTAGATACTTTATATGGGACCTAATAAGAGCTATTGATCTTTTAGAATCTTTATCAGAAGTGGATCCAACAAAGATAGGTTTAACTGGAAATTCTGGAGGAGGAACTCAGAGTTCATATCTAATGTTAATAGAACCGAGAATAAAGGTAGCTGTACCTTGTACATATATCACTTCTAGAGAAGAATATATGAAAACAGGTCAGGCTCATGATAGTGAGCAGAATATCTTCAATGCTATAGCAATGGGGTTAAACTACGATGATTTTATCTCCTGTTTTGCCCCAAAACCAGTAATGATAGGAGCAGTTGACTCTGACTTCTTCTGCATAGAAGGGGTTATTAACTCTTATGAAAGGGCTAAAAAGATATACAGATTATATGGTAAAGAAGAGAACATAAAGTTACATGTAGCTAAGGGGACTCATAGCTATAATGATGAACTGAGACAGGAAGCGGTAAGATGGTTTGTAAAACATCTAAAGTGTGAAGAAACCGTCAATATAAGTGAGAATTTAGAAATAGAACGAGAGGAAAATCTAAGATGTACCCAAACAGGGCAAGTCTTAGCTGAATTTGATTCTGCCAAAGATATTCCTACGTTAAATTATGAGTATTTTGAGAAAAGAGCAGAAAGGATATCTGATAAAGAAAAGATAAGGGAAAAGCTTCTAGAGGTGCTGAACATTCCAAAGGATAATAAACCTCTATATCCAAGGATTATAGGAGAAGGAATCTTTAACTTTTATAATAGTAGTCTTAAATATAAAAAGATATTCATGTTTCCAGAGAAGGACATAGCTACCGCAGGAGTTTATATAGAAGGAAAAGACAAAAGAATGTGTACCCTATTATTGCTTAATGAAGGGACTAATGATATACAAAGAGACTTTGACTTAATCAGGCAATTTCTATCTAATGGAGATGTATTTGTATTTGACCCTAGAGGTGTAGGCTCAGTAAGGTGTAGGGATATAAATCTTCATGGTTTCTATGAGTATTATGGAACAGAGTATAAGTTAAACTTCGATCTAATGATGTTAGGGACCTCCATGACAGCCCTAAGAGTATTTGATATACTAAGGGCTATTGAATGTGTTAAGAGTTTTAATCCTGATATAGATGTCGCAATAGCAGGAAAAGGAATAAGTGCCATATATGCACTCTTTGCAAGTGTAATAGATAAGGGGATAAAAGAAGTATACTTGGAAGACCTACTCTACTCCTATAGAGAACTTATCTCTACTAAATACTACAGATACGACCCAAGGATAGAAATATATGGAATTGCTAGATATTTTGACATAGAAGACCTTATACTCTCCTTAAACGATAGGAAGATTACTTTAGTTAATCCAAGGAATGCCAAAGGGGAGATAGCTAATATAGATAAATTAGGTGGAATAAATGTATACATCTACTAATAGGGAGAAAACAATGAAAAGATATGCCTTAGTAGGAGCAAGTAGCAGAGGATTTCATATGTATGCCGTTCCAATAGCTGAAAAATTCAAGGACTATGCCAAATTAGTAGGGATATTTGATATAAATAGAAAAAGGGCAGAATATATTAGTAATTATTGTGGTGGAATTCCTGTATTTGAAGACTTTGAAAGGATGATAGAAGAGACACATCCAGATTATGTGATAGTAACAACTATAGATAAGTATCATCATGAATATGCTATAAGAGCTATGAATGCAGGATGTAATGTTATTGTAGAAAAACCTATGACTATAGACGAGGAAAAATGTAAAGCCATGTTAGAAACAGAGCAAAGAACAGGTAAAAAGATAACTGTAACATTTAATTATAGATTCAATCCGTATGTAACAAGAATAAAGGAATTATTAAAAGAGGGAATTATTGGAGAAATTCTAAGCATAGACCTTGAATGGTTTTTGGATACTAAACACGGTGCGGATTATTTTAGAAGATGGCACAGAAAAAAAGAAAATTCAGGAGGATTATTAGTTCATAAGGCTACCCATCACTTTGATATGGTAAACTGGTGGATAGAGGAAGAGCCTGAAATGGTCTATGCTTTTGGCTCAAGGAGGTTCTACGGACCGACGAGAGAAAAAAGAGGGGAAAGGTGTTTAACCTGTAAATATAAAGATACCTGCGAATTTTTTGTAGATTATTTTAAAGACCCATTTATGAAAGAATTTTATTTTGATGCAGAATATATAGATGGATATTATCGAGATAGGTGTGTATTCTCATCTGATATAGATATAGAAGATACGATGAGCGTAAACGTAAAATATTCAAAAGGAGCAATCTTAACCTATTCTCTTGTGGCATATAGTCCATATGAAGGATGGAGGATATCGCTAAGCGGGACAGATGGAAGGATAGAAGCAGAAGAGTTCCATAGTGGACATTATGTTAGAGAACCAAATCAGTATATAAGAGTATTTAATAGAAGGGATGAAATAGTCACTTACGAGATACAGAAAGGTCTTGGGAATCATTGGGGAGCAGATGAAAGACTACAGAGAATGCTGTTTATGGGAGATCTCCCAGATCCTCTTGGACATATGGCGAACTCATGGGCAGGTGCTATGTCCATCATAATAGGCATCTCAGCTAATAAGTCTATAGCTACTGGAGATGTCGTCAGAGTTAAAGAATTATTAGGAGGTACAGTATGACACCTAGGGAAAGGTTTATAGAAACCTTAACATTTGGAAAACCAGATAAGGTTCCCCTAATGCCAGGGGGACCTAGAGAATCAACTCTGAAAAGATGGAAAGAAGAAGGCTTACCAGAAGGAAAACATTACTACTCAGCATTATTAGAGATACTTGGTATAGAGGAAGAAAAAACTAAACCACAGATAGACCTTGGAGTTTCTTTCAAGATGATACCAGAGTTTGAAGAGAAGATATTGGAACATAAAGATGGACATTATATAGTCCAAGATTGGATGGGAGCTATAGTAGAGATATCAGACCAGTATGATTTTACATATCTAAGATACGCCAAAGACTTTGTAACTAGGAAATGGCACAAGTTTCCTGTAGAAAACTATTCAGATTGGGAAGAGATGAAAAAACGATATAACCCTGATACTCCAGGAAGGTTCCCCGATGATTTTGAGGATAGATGCAAAAAGGTTCAAGATAGAGATTATGTCTTAAGCCTAAGTATTAATGGACCATTCTGGCAGTTAAGAGAGTGGTGTGGTTTTGAAAATTTATGTATCTTTATGATAGATAAACCCGATTTTATTCATGAGATGGTTGACTTTTGGGCCAATTTTGTACTAGAAGTATTGAAACCTATTCTAGCTAGAGTAAAACTAGACTATATAGTCTTCTCTGAAGATATGGCTTATAAGGGACATAGTATGATTTCACCTAAAATGGTAAGAAATTTCTTATTTCCTGCCTATGAAAAATGGATTCCTGAGATAAAAAGAAGTGGATGTCCGGTAATTTCTGTAGACTCCGACGGATATATAGGAGAACTTATTCCTCTATGGATAGAGCTTGGAATTAACTGTTGTACCCCTATAGAAGTAGCTGCAGGAAATGATATAGTTGAATTTAGAAGAAGATTTGGCAAGAATATGGCTTATATTGGTGGTATAGATAAAAGAGCAATAGCAGAAGGTGGAAAAGTTATGGAAGATGAAGTTATGCGAGTTGTTCCATCTCTTTTAGAAGATGGTGGATACATACCTGGCTGTGACCATGGAGTTCCACCAGATATATCTTGGCAAAATTTTATAGAATATACAAGACTATTAGCTAAGCTCACCGGTTGGATAAAATAAATCTATATACACATATAGTGATTGTTGAAGGATTAGATTTTATATGATAAAATATAGTCGTGCGCCCGTAGCTCAATTGGATAGAGCAGCAGACTACGAATCTGCGGGTTGAGGGTTCGAATCCTTTCGGGCGCGCCAAGCGCCCCAGTAGCTCAATGGACAGAGCAGGGGACTCCTAAGCCTCTGGTTGGGGGTTCGATTCCCTCCTGGGGCGCCAAATTTTTAGTATATGGAAAAGGAGACATCTATATATGCGTTTTAAGTTGATAATTAACCCAATAGCGGGAGGGAGAAAGGGGAAAACCCTTACAGAGAAGATCATAGGGAGATTAAAATCATGGGGTATCTCATTTGAACATGAGTTTTCTAGGTATATAGGACACGCCACAGAAATAGCTAAACAATCTGTAAAGAGATTTGATGCCATTGTGGCAGTAGGGGGAGATGGGACAGTAAATGAGGTGCTAAATGGAATCTTTGGACATAATATTCCTTTAGGAATTCTTCCTGTTGGAAGAGGTAACGACTTCTTTAAAACTATTAGTCCCTCTAGATTATTAGATACCATAATAAAACCTTTTATTGAAACTCCAAGAATAGAGATGGTTGATGTTGGTAGGATAAATGATAGATACTTTATGAATGTTGCTGGGGTAGGGTTCGATGCCTTAGTAGCGACGATAGCTGAACCAATAAGATTTTTAGGACCTATTGCATACCTTGGTTCTGCACTTATAGGGATATTGAAGAATAAAGGGATAAATCTCAAATTAAATATCGATGGAGAAAAAATAGACCTAAATGCACTCTTAGTAGCTATAGCAAATGGGAAATATTTCGGTGGAGGGATGAAGATAGCTCCAGATGCTAGCCCTTGGGATGGGAAACTTGATATATGTATTGCGGAAAATGTTTCTAATCTAGAGATACTAAAAACGTTACCTAAAGTTTATAGCGGTAGACATATATATCATCCTAAAATAAAGATACTAAAAGCAGAGCGCATAGAAGTTTCATCTTCCGAAAAGATTCCGGCAGAAATGGACGGGGAGATATTCTATATAGATAAGATGGTAGTAGAGGTGGTTCCAAAGGGCATACCTTTATTATTAAGTTCATCATAAAAGAAATCTAGAATTGACAAGATATTTACCTATGTGCTAAACTACTAGAAGAAAATACTAGAAAGAAGGGAGGTGATAACGAATGAGAAGCCTGGTAACTAAGTTAGCGCTAATTATTGTATTAGTTTTTGCTTTTCAAGCACTTACAGGAACTTTTGCTATGGCTGCTCAGGCTCAGACCCAAAAGTTAGACCCAATGATGGCAGCTTTAGCATCTTTTATTCTACCTGGATTAGGACAGTATCTATTGGGGGATCAGCCCAAAGCAATAAATCATCTATTAATTGCTATAGGATTAGGAATAGTGGGATTTTTACTCTCTCCATATACATTCGGTCTTACAAGCTTTCTACCATTGCTTTGGTCTATTTACTCTGCCTATGATGCTTATCAAATGGCTAAGTAGAGTTTAACTAATAGGTGAGGGCATCTAAACCTGCCCTCCCTTCTATTTTTATTACAACTCTGTTTGGAACACATATTATAACCTGTCCTGCTTTATCTATATATCCTTCTTTTATGCACAGCTTATCCGGACAGGGAGAAAAAAGCATTCTTACCCTTCTATCTTTTATCTCTATAATGCTTTTCCCAAGAGGACCTAAGACTTCAACTATTCTATTTTCACTAAGGAGTAACCAAAAATCCTTTCTATCTACCTGGATAAGAACTATATCATCTCCTCCAATGATACGGAATTTAGAGAATAGATAGGAAAAAAGAATTATAAGAAATATAATAGAAAAGAATAAAATGTCCTTTTTAATATTCATATTATTGGCAATAAAAAAGCCCCCGGAAAATTCCGGGGGCTATAATATCAATTACTAGAAAGATATCGCTATAGTGGTGGCTAGAACATTAGCATCTTTCCCAGTTTTATCTACAACATGTTTTAAGTCAATAGTCAAGTTAGCATTAGCACTCCACTTATAGGTATATTTAACCCCAGCAGACCAAGATGTCGTAGCATCAGAATAACCTACATACTTACCATAGAGAGATGTCGCATCACTTAGTTTAACAGAACCATCTATAAAGAACTGAGTCTTTCCAGTATCTGGGTTTTGATCAAACTGAGCTTTTAATGTTAGGAAGTTAGCAAATGTATATTCTGGCATAAATACTCCATACTTGAAATCTGTAGCATTAGGCTTATAGTACGCTAATAATTTAGGTAGATTTGGCATAGCTATTTCGGCTGCTAGTCCTTCCCAAGAAGCAGCGTCTACATCATATTTAGTAGCAAGCTTAAGCCAACTAAGTGGAGCAATTGAAGCCTCTAGAACATCACCTGTATCAGTACCTATATTGCTGTCTCTTATACACATCTCCGAGCCCACG
>JAOACC010000134.1 GCA_026418035.1 bacterium | reverse complement strand
GTATTACCGACTCTATCTTCTTACAAATAATGAATACTACAGAAAAAGGGTAACAGAGATCGCTGATATTGTAGAAAGGATCAAAAATGAAAATTGGACTTGGTATTATTATGATGGTTCTAAATATATAGAGTCTCCTGTTTCTCTTTATAACCAAGAATTTACAGAGCTCTTTCTCTGCGCATACGAATTAACAAAAGACCCCAAATATAGAGAGTTCGCTAAAAATACTATAAATGCCCTTCCAGAACTTTTATATTCTGTAAGTCCAACTGCAGTTTATAATTACTTCTTCTATCCCTTTATAGGGATAGCTTATTATCTATACCATACAGGAGAAGATAACAAGGAATTATTAGAAGCAGGAGAATTTGCCTATTATATGGCTATGCAGGGATATAATCCTAATACAAAGAAGTGGTATTATTCGCCTAGTGAATATATAAGAGATTTTTACGATGGCCATAGCGCACTCTATCAAATGGGAGAAATAACATCTTTTCTACAACACCAAGAAGCAGTAAAGGCAATCTTTCCAGAGCAGTACAATTATCTTATAAAAGAAATTCCCGGTATGCTAGAGATAATAAAGAAGTATCAATTACCATCAGGAGCATACTACTATAATGAAAATGCTCCTGACTGTACTGAGTCTTTAGGTGGGGTAATTGTATTCTATACCCTCTATGACAAGACATTTAAGACAGATCATAGTAGCATTATCAGTAGATGTATAAATACGATTCTAAAACGTCAAGCTCCTAGTGGGGCTTATTACAAGACAGATGTCGGAAGCCCAATAGAGATATGGTATGGGGATAATATAGGGGTATCTTTACCGCTTTATTTCCTACTAAAAGAGAAAAATTCGGAGGATAGAATGACTGAAGAATTTGAGATTATAAAAAAGAGGAAATCAAAAGACATTATTATAGGAGACTATGATCTAGAAATAAGAGATAACATCGGAAGGCTCGATGTTATTAACCTCATTGAAAGGCTTAAGGACCTAAGAATAAATACCTATGCATACCTTATATGGCATTCTAACTACGATTGGGATGATTTAATAGATGCATTTATGCCACTTGCACAGAGAGAAGGCATAAATGTAATAGTCTATCTTGTCCCACCCTCGGAACCTCCATCTCCTAAGCCGTACGAATACGACTATGTAAAGTGGGCTGAGGCTATTGGAGAACTATCAAAGAGGTATCCTAATGTCACGGGAATTGCCATAGACGATTTCAATTATAATACAGGCTTTTTTACTAGGACATATCTCAAAGAGGTTAAGTCAAAACTTAATACTATAAATCCTTCGCTAAAGCTCTTTACAGTATCTTACTACAGAGATATTACAGATAAATTCTTAGACCAGTATAGAGATATAATAGACGGGATAATATTCCCATTTAGAAATGAACCAAGCATAGATACAACTACAATAGCTACATTAGAGCCTCAAGTAAGAGCTATAAGGGCAACCTTAGGAGATGATTTATTTCTTATCATAATGATATATGCATCAAAGTTATCTAGCGCACCTGTTCCTCCAGATGCAAGATATCTAGAAGAGACCGTGAGAGTTTCTCTAGACCTTATAAGAGAAGGTGTAGCAGATGGTATCATCACTTATTGTTTACCAAAGAATGATAAGGATGATGATAGGTATAGGGCTGTAAAAGAGTTATTTAATAACTTTTATATAGGAGGGAAATAATTATGGAATGGTGGGAAAAACCTCTAAGAATAGTAGATATAGGACTACCGGAATTTAAGTTAGAAAAAATAGAAGAGGCGGTAACGAGAAAAAAGGAATTACACTTTAACTGTGAACATTTTGGTCCATTTGGCTATGATGGTGGAGAAAAGGGGATATTCTATTTCAAGTCCAGTGTAGCTGATACTGTCCCCTTAGACCTACTTGGAGAATACCTGAGATCTGCCCATAAAGAAGGGATTAAGGTAATAATATATTTCAATGTCCATTGGCTAAGCCCAAAGATAGCAGAAAAACATAAAGATTGGGCTCAACTTAGACGAGATGGGAGTATGATAGACGATGTCTATGGTTTAGGTATGTCGCCCTGTGTAAACAGCCCCGACTATAGAAGATGGTCATTCCAAGTGATAAGAGACCTAGCCCAGTATGATATAGATGGGATATTTCTAGATGGTCCTATATTTATTGCTAGTGGATGCTATTGCCAAGCTTGTAGAGAAAAATTTAAGAGATCTTATGGAAAGGAATTGCCAATAAGGGAAGACTGGGAAGACCAAACTTGGAAAGAATTTATAGAGTTTAGATATGATAGTATAACTGATTATATGAGGGATGCCAGCAGCACACTAAAAGGGATAAAGCCTGAAGCTATAATCTATATGAATGGACAGGGGCTCTGGCCCAGCTGGCCTAATGGAAGAGATAATAGGAGACTTGCCCCTTACCAAGATATTATTGGAGCAGAAGGCGGATTCATCGGAGGAGACCTAACTAAGGTTTCTCTTTGGAAGCCGGCTATGTCTGCAAAGCTCTTAGAGACTCAAGCAAATGGTAAGCCAACTGTAATATTTATAGCTGGTAAAAATTGTGGATGGGACCACTATGCATTAACACCGGCAGAAACAAAACTCCTCTATGCAGATACAATAGCTCATGGGGCATCACCTTGGTATGGAGAATACTATGCAAATATATTTGATCCTGGTGCAGAGGCAGCAGGGGAGATGAATAAGTTTATAGAGGAAAATGAAGAGTACTTAGAAAAGACAACTTCTGTGGCAAAAGTAGCCCTTATGTGGTCAATAAAGACAGCAGATTACTATAGAGCTACAGTCCCAGTAACAGACTTCACACAGGAAGGAGAGAGGCTTACTAAATATATTAGAGCAGGAGACCATTTCAAGGCTTTTACTGGATACTTTGAAGTTCTAACTAGAAGCCATATTCCATTTGACGTCCTTGATGAAAAAGGGATCGAAGAAAAACTAAAAGAATATGAGGTTCTTATTCTTCCTAATGTAGCTTGTATTTCTAACCACACTGCAGAAATAATAAAGGAATGGGTTAAAAATGGTGGAATACTGATAGCTACATTCGAGACATCTTTTTATGATGAGTGGGGAAATAAAAGGTCTGAACCGGTACTGTCAGAATTATTTGGGGTAAACATAAAAGGAATCGAAGGTCCTTGTAACCTAGATTACTTTGATCGTGGAGAAGGTCCTTTATTCGAAAGGATATCGACAAAGCTTATCCCTTCACCGAAATTCAGAATCAAGTCTCAAATAACCAGTGGGAAAGTGCTAGCCCTATACAGAGAAAAGTTCCCTGCTAGATATCAACCTTTACCACCGCTATCAGATCATCCTGCTATTGTGGAAAATAAGTACGGCGATGGAAGAATCCTCTATTTCTGTGGCAATATAGATGAAGCCTATCTAGAGTTTCATTTCCCAGAGCACAGAGAACTCATGGTAAGACTAATAGAACTCTTCAGTACTCCTCTAATAATCACTAATGCTCCAGAAACTGTTGAGATAAGCATCAGAAAACAGGATTCAAAGAATAGGATAATCCTACACCTTATAAACTTTACTGGAGAAATGACCCGTCCTATGAATAGGACAATACCAATATACGATATTGTTATCAATCTTCCTTGGATAAAAGATACAAAAAAGGTAATATTGTTATCCGAAAAAAGAGAAGTCAATCATAGACTAGAAAACGGATTAAGTTTTACAGTACCAAAACTTGACGTTTATGAAGCCATAGCTATAGAGTAGCATATTAATTAATATAACAATACAGAAATCTCATGATATAATTAGGTAAAAATCTATAAAAGATCTATTGAGAGAATATAATGCTAATCATATGTCTAGAAACAGCTAAAAGGGTAAATGGATCTAGCCATTTGTCAGAGGCTAGTGATAATTTATATCTTGTTAATTTTAGTGTCATTTAGGAGCTGAAGATAAGAAATATGCCACATTATCTGCTTTAATTTATTGAAAACTGTAATCTTATGTGATACCTATAAGAGAGTATATTGTAAAAATATATCTTTAGGAGGTTTTAGTGAGGATAATCTTTATAGGTCAAGTGTCTAAAGATATAAACATCTTTAAGTCTAGAGAACAGGTTATTCCGGGTGGAGGGGTATATTATGGAGCTTTTGTATCAAAAGCTTTCTTAGCTGATACTGTTGTATATACAAAATTGGCAGAAGAAGATAGAAAACTTTTCAAAGATATGGAAGATTATGGAATAAATGTTATCTGGTTTCCTTCAAGGATTACTACAACAATCCAGAACATTTATCCAACAGATAATCCTGATGATAGAAGATCTAAGATGATCAACAGAGCTGAACCATTTACAAATGAGGAGATAGAGAATGTAAAGGATGCAGATATCATTCACATCTCAGGGTTATGGCATGGAGAAATCTTAGAAATTTTTATTGAAAAACTACGTAAAAAAGCAAGTATTCTTGGGTTAGATGCCCAGGGATTCTTAAGGAATGTAGACAGTGAAGGTAATATGGTATATAAAGACTGGGAGTATAAAGAGAAATATCTTCCTTTAATTGATGTGTTCAAGGTAGATTCAAGAGAGGCTGAGGTATTAACAGGTATAAAGGATCATTATAGAGCAATAGAGGAAATCTCTAAATGGGGCTCTAGAGAGGTTCTCCTTACCTATAGAGATGGAGTTGTTCTCTGGGCTCAAGGTAAAGTCTGTGAAGAAAAATTTGGCGGCTGGACATTAGAAGGAAGAACAGGAAGAGGAGATACCTGTATGGCAGGGTATCTCATCCATAAGCACTTAGGGAGTGAAATTGCCTTAAAGAAAACTGCAGAGATAGCTACAGAGAAAATGAGAAATCCTGGACCTTATAGAAGAAAGGGGTGATTTTATGTATAAAATAAATAGTGTTACAGATACCGATCTTGTGCTAGAGGGAGAGGGAAAGGTTATCTCTTTTTCTTTTCTTGGAGAAAAAGTTATCAGATTTAAAGTATTAGAAGAAGGAGCTGATGAATCTAAGGAATTTAAGATAGCTTTAGAAAAGACCCCAAGTAAGATCAAGGTCTCTAGTATATCTAATAATGAAGTTAGAGCATCTTTAGGTTCTACAGTATTGTCTATAAGTCTCAGTCCATTTTCTTTTAAAGTTTATATAGACGGGAAGGAGAAGTTTTCAACAGATAATGTTACTTTCATAGATAAGCGTAATGAAGAATCAATCTTTAGATTCAATTTATCTCCTGAGGAAAGGATATATGGCCTAGGGCAGGACCATATGGCAGACCTCAACCAGAGAGGAAAAGAACGTAGATGCTGGCATCAGTGGAATGGCTTTAGAAGAAGTGGTAATGACTCTGTTCCATTCCTATTATCGTCAGAAAATTATGGCCTATTTCTGGACACCAGCTGGCCTGTAAGATTTAATATTGGTGGGGATAGAGTGCCAGAGAGAAATACTGGTAATGAATGGGCTCCCTCTCCTTGGAATTGGGACTTACCAAGCGGAGAAGGTAATCCCAATAGACTTGCTGTATTACTCTATGGTTCCAAAGTAGCAGATTTCTACATCATCTTGGGAGAAGATTTTAATGAAATCATAAAAAACTACTATGATATAACAGGGTCTCCAAAACTTTTACCAAAGTGGGCTTATGGATTTATACAGTGTAAGAATAGATATAGGAGTGAAGAAGAGCTACTCTGGCTAGGTAAGAGATTTAGAGAAAGAGGTATCCCTGGAGATGTCCTTGTTATAGATTGGCTCTGGTTTAAAGAATTTGGTGATCTTGAATGGAATAGAGATTATTGGCAACATCCAGAAGAGACCTTTAAAAGGTTATCAGAACTTGGATTTAAAATCATGCAAGCACAACATCCTTTTATAGATAGGAAGTCACTAAAATATGAGGTCTTTAAAGGAAAAGGGTATCTAAATGATGTTCCCCCTAATGCTAGACCAACATTTGACCATTCCAATCCAGAAGCCAGAAGGGGTTGGTGGGAGGAGATAAAGAAGCTCTATATGACTGGTATCAAAGGTTATTGGACAGATATGGGAGAGATAGAGGAGCATAAACCTGGGACAGTAAGTTACCTTGGAAAAAGAGAAAAAGTCCATAACATCTATACATTACTCTGGACCAAAGGGCTACATGAGAACCAGAAAGAGACATTTGGGACTAGAAGCTTCTCTTTGGCTAGGACATTTTGGTGTGGAATACAGAATTATGGCGTGGCAATGTGGTCTGGGGATATAGATTCCAGTTGGGATGTCTTAAAAGACCAAGTTATCATAGGGCAAGATGTAACCCTAACAGGTATGCCGTACTGGTGTACAGACATAGGGGGATTCTTCTTTCATCCCGATTTTACCTCTGAATTATACATAAGGTGGTTCCAGTGGGGAACCTTCTGTCCGATATTTAGAACTCATGGGACCAGGCCTGAGAATGAACCATGGTCATTTGGTAAGACCGCAGAAGAGATACTTAAGAAGTTTATCAAACTTAGGTATAGACTTATCCCATACATATATAGCCTAGCCTATAAGACAAAAACTGGCAAACAAATGATGAGGGCAATGGTTATAGACTATCCAGATGATAAAAATGCCTATGAGAGTAAATATCAATTTATGTTCGGAGATATATTAGTAGCTCCTGTTGTAGAAAAGAATGCTAGGATAAGAGAAGTTTATTTACCAAAGGGTTATTGGTATGACTTTTGGACAGGTAAGAGATACGCTGGAAAAAGATTCTTAAAGGTTCCTGCACCAATAGATAAGATTCCTCTCTTTGTAAGGAACTCCTCTATAATCCCTATGAATACCCAAGATGTTATGTATGTTGATGAGAAGCCTTTAAAAGAGATTGATATTAATATCTATACACCTATTAATGGAGAGTTTGAAATATATGAGGATGATGGTATTACCTATAACTACGAAGAAGGTAACTTTGTAAAGACCAAGATATCTGTCTGTGAAAAAGAAAATAAGTTATTAATAAAGATTACTAGTTCTGGCAA
Organism: bacterium; assembly: GCA_026418035.1. Taxonomy (GTDB): domain Bacteria; phylum DUMJ01; class DUMJ01; order DUMJ01; family DUMJ01; genus DUMJ01. The sequence continues at coordinate 2,303 of JAOACC010000134.1, read as the reverse complement.
AGAATTTCCTAGCTTTGAAAAGAATAAAATACTAAACCTATATATCTTTGGTTTAAATGGAAAGGACGTAAAAATAGGGGATAATTCAGTTTGCTTTGAGAATGAAAACAACTCATTAAAGATAAAAGGGATAAGCTATCAGTCTGGAACTACATTAGATATCATGGTAGAGAAGATAGATACACCGATACTGGAAGATAACAGGATAGATATATCTGTAGATGCTACAGATAAAAGACAGGACAGCTCTATAGGAGTTAGTGTCTTAGTAGTAAATGGTAGTTCTTCACCTGTAAGAGAGATCTATTTTGAGGTAGACAAACCAGAAGGGTGGTCAATAGTATCTTCAGAATTACCTAACGGTAAACCTGGCTTTATTTATCCCAGCGGGAAATTAATACTAAAACCTGGAGATATAGCTCAGAAAGGATTAATATTATCTTCAACAGGAACTTCTATAGAACCTTACCAAGATATAAGGATAAAGGCTAAGATTGAAACAGAAGGAGAGATAGAGGAAAGAATATTTAAGTTGGATATAACCGATGGGAATATAACCTTCTGGAAAGTTATAGGACCTTTTGAAAGCGAAATAGAAGAGATAGAAAAAGATCCAGATAAAATTGAATACAGGATCTCTGACAAAATTTACAAGTGGAGTTCTGGTTCTAAGTTTATAGTAGAACCATTTGGTTACCTTGACCTTCTAAAATTCTCTAGAGATCTACTGGGTGAAGGTATTACTAGGGGAGTAGCCTATGCAAAGGGGGAAATCTATTCAGACAAAGAAATAAATATACAATGTTCTCTATATGGTGAAGGGAAACTAGAAGTATTAGTTAATAGCGAATCTATCTATAAGAGTAATGGATTTGTATACGACGATAAACTAAATATATCCCTTAAAAAAGGAGTAAACAGGATATTAGTTAAAACTTCATTCGATTTTCCAAAACCGTATAGTGGAAGGGAATTTGGATTTAGACTGAAACTACTTGAACCAGTAGAAGGGGTATATATCTTACGCTAAATAATAGGGGCAAGGAATTCCCTTGCCCCTTAATACTTATCTTTCATCTCCCAAAAGCCCAACTGCTACTGCCCCTAAGATACCAACATCATCTCCTAGCTTAGCCGGAACTATCTTAATCTCATCAACAGGAACTAATTTAGCCCTCTCCTTTACTATTTCTCTTACCCTTACAAATAAGGTTTCTCCGTACTTTATAAGACTTCCCCCTAAGACAACCATCTCTGGGCTTACTATTGTTACTATGTTAGCTATACCAATACCTAAGTAATAAATCGCAGAGTCCCAAACCTCTATAGCCAAAGGGTCTCCTATCTTGGCAGCATCTGCTATTATCTTTGCGGATACCTCTTCTGGGTCCTTTATCCACTCTGTAACTATAGAAGTTCTTCCACTGGCAAGTTTTTCTCTAAATATCTTTGCTATCCCTGTCCCACTAGAAAGAGCCTCTAGGCATCCCCTGTTGCCACAGTTACATAGCGGTCCATCTGGCAGTATCGTCTGATGTCCAACCTCTCCACCACTATCCCTTACTCCATGTATCAGTCTGTTGTTAAGTATAATGCCTCCTCCAATTCCTGTGCTTAGAGTCATATAAACCATATTACTTACATCCTTCCCTGCCCCAAAATGAAACTCACCTAATGCGGCTGCATTCGCGTCATTCTCTAAATAGACAGGAACATTAAATACACTTTTTATATCATCAACTAAGGGTACATCATCCCAACCGGGAAGATTTGGAGGAGATAATATCCTTCCTCTTTTTGAATCCAGAGGTCCACCGCATCCAATTCCTATAGATACTACAGAATGTCCATCGGCTAACTCTTTTGTCTTTTCAATAATTTCCTGAACAATAGCCTTATAACCTCTAGACACATTTGTAGGAAACCTTACTGAGTCCTCAAGATTACCATTAATATCAGCCCTTCCAATGGCAATCTTTGTTCCACCTATATCTATACCAATGATCTTATCCATATAACACCTCTGTATCATTTATCCTTTCTACAACAGGAAAATCTCCATAATATCTAATAATATTTATTGCACAGTTGTCCTGTCCTATTCTTCTATAGTATCTTATATCTCCACCTAATAAGCCACATATAAAGAGTCTATTTACAGACTTATGAGCTACTATAAGTATATTACCCTCTTCAGTTTCATCTATTATTCTTTCTATTACCCGTTTAGATCTCTCATAGACCTCTATAGCAGACTCCCCTTTAGGACTGTCTCTTATACACATCTGACGCTGCCGACGAGC
>JAOACC010000104.1 GCA_026418035.1 bacterium | reverse complement strand
CTATTAGCACCATGTATACCGGTTCCGGCACATTCTCCACAGGCATAAAGTCCTTTTATGCAAGTCTCACCTTTGAGATTAGTCCTTATACCTCCCATCATATAATGAGCACCAGGAGCCACAGGAATATAATCTCTAGTTATGTCTATTCCGTACTTAAGACATTCGCTATATATCATAGGAAAATGAGATAAGATAAATTCTTTTGAAAGATGGGTTATATCTAAATATACATAATCAGAATTAGTTCTTTCCATTTCTTCAGTAATTATCCTCGATACAACATCTCTAGGGGCAAGTTCTCCCATTTCATGGTATTTAGGGACAAACCTTTCCCCATGAATATTTTTTAGAACTCCTCCTTCTCCTCTAATTGACTCTGTAATTAAAAGGGGAGGAGCAGATGGATGCTTTAAGACAGTTGGGTGAAATTGAACAAATTCCATATCACACAATTCTGCTCCAGCATCATATGCGATAGCTAATCCATCGCCACAAGCTACACTTGGATTAGTTGTAAACGGATATATCTGTCCTATACCTCCAGTAGCTAGAATTACTACCTTAGAGAATAATGGATAAATCATCTCGGACTTTTTATCCCAGACTAAGACACCTCTACATATGTTGTCCTCTACAATTAATTTCAAAACCATAGTTTCATCTTTTACAGGGATTTCTCTCTCCCTAATATGCCTTACTAATACCTCCATAATAGCTCTTCCCGTAGAATCTCCCTTACTGTGTAAAACCCTTCTCCTAGAATGTGCCCCCTCCCTTCCTAAATCTAATTTTCCAGTTTCATCCCTATCAAACTCTACACCTAGCCTGATAAGCTCTTTAACTATACCGGGGGCGCTATATACTAGTATCTTTACCGCTTCTGGATTACACAATCCATCCCCAGCCTTTATAGTATCTCGAAAATGAATATCAGGATTATCATCTTCTCCTATAGCAGCAGCTATACCCCCTTGAGCATTGTAAGAGTTACTTTCCTGTATATCACCCTTAGTTATTATAAGAGTCCTACTATTTTCATCCACATTCAAAGCAGTATATAGACCAGCAATACCGCTTCCCACAATTATTACATCCCAAACATTACTCAATCCAGACATTTGACGCTCCAAATATAGTTTGTAATTCTCCTAAGAGTCTCCCGGATTCTTTTACTTTAAATTCACTACCAAGAGCTATCTTACATATCTCTACATCATTAACAAGATGAACTATAACAGGAAGATCTCCTGGATATTCAGATAAAACACTTTTAAGTCTGAAAAGAACAGAATCATCACATCTCTCTTCTTTTATATTTATATGTAGACTTCTTATCTTGTTACTGTATATAGATTTTCCCAAAAGATATACTTTATCAGCTATAACCTTTATCTCTTCTTCCTTTTTGTCTACTTTACCTTCTACTATAAAAATATTAGTAGAGTTTTCTATATCTCTTTTTATCTCCTTAAACGTTTTTGGAAAGACAACTACTTCTATACTACCCGAAAGGTCTTCTATCTGTAAAAAACCCATCTTACCATTTTTAGTATCTACAAGTTTTACTCCAGATACTATACCCCCTATGGTAACTAAAGATTCATCTTCCAATTCCTCTATATCTTCTATATTATGAGATACCCTCTCTTCCAACTCTTTAGCATAGTGTAATAGAGGATTATCAGATATGTATAATCCTATGAGGTCTTTCTCCATAGCTAAAATCTTCTCTATCGGAAATTCCTCTACGGTAGGCATAGAATCAACTTTAAACTCTTCTGCTTCAAAAAGGTTTTTTCGCCTTTTATCTTTAACTTTCTTCTCTTGATACTGCTCGAATATAGCTAAAAACTCAGCTCTACTTCTACCTAAAGAATCAAACGCTCCTGCCTTTATAATACTCTCAATAACCTTCTTATTAATCTTCTTTGTATCTATTCTACTAAGGAAATCTTCTAGACTCTTAAATCTACCACCTTTTTTCCTTACTTCTAGGATAGCTTCTACTGCTCCTTCTCCTACATTCTTTATTGCAGCCAATCCAAATCTTATACTGTTTGCTATAGGAGTAAAATGAACATTACTTTCATTTATATCTGGCGGTAATATCTTTATACCCATCCTTCGTGCCTCTTGAATATACCTAGCTACCTTATCTGTATTCCCTTCTACACTTATAAGAAGTGCAGTCATATAAGCCAAGGGATAATGAGCCTTTAAATATGCTGATTGGTAAGCTAATAATCCGTAAGCCACAGTGTGTGATTTGTTAAATCCATAACCAGCAAAGTACTCCATAAGATCAAACACATGATTAGCTACATCCTCAGGGATACCTCGTTCTAATGCTCCATTTAAGAATCTACTCCTCTGTTGAGCCAAGACTTCTGGTAATTTTTTACCCATAGCCCTTCTAAGTAAGTCTGCCTCCCCTAGAGTAAAGCCTGCCATTACATTTGCTATCTGCATTACCTGCTCTTGATAGACTATTACTCCATAGGTATCTTTAAGAATAGGTTCTAAAAGAGGATGAGGGTACTCTATCGGTTCTTCACCCCTTTTGCGTCTAACAAAATCACTAACCATACCACTTCCTAATGGGCCAGGGCGATATAGCGCAAGAACAGAGCTTATATCTTCAAAACATTCCGGTTTCATGTCCTTTAATAAGTTTCTCATTCCAGAACTTTCAAGCTGAAATACCCCAATAGTTTCACCCTCTTGCAATAGTTTATAAGTCTTTTTGTCATCTATAGGTATACCGCTGAGGTCTATCTCTTCTCCCGTAGTTTCTCTAATAATCTTTATAGTATTTTCTAAAAGGGTGAGGGTTCTTAAACCTAGAAAGTCCATCTTTAACAATCCTAGCTCTTCTAAATCTCCCATTTCAAACTGAGTCATTACATCACCTTCGGGACCTCTCTGTAGAGGGACTAAGTCCATAAGCGGAAATTTAGAAATAACTACCCCAGCTGCATGGGTAGAAGCATGCCGTGGCATACCCTCTAATATCTTAGCAAAATTAATGATATTTCTAGCCCAATCCTCTCTCTCGTAAATCTCTCTCAATTCAACAGAGGATTCCAGTGCCTCAGATATAGAGCTTCCAAAAGGAATAAGCTTAGCCAACCTATCAACATCAGAGTACGGTATATTCAATACTCTACCAACATCTCTAATCGCTCCTCTAGCAGCCATAGTTCCAAATGTGATAATCTGACATACTCTATCTGAACCATATTTCTCTGTAACATATCTTATAACCTCTTGCCTCTTCTCATCGGCAAAATCTATGTCTATATCTGGCATGCTTATTCTTTCAGGATTCAAAAATCTTTCAAAGAGAAGTCCCATACTTAAAGGTTCAATATCTGTTATCCCTAAACAGTAAGAAACCATGCTACCAGCAGCACTGCCCCTACCAGGTCCTACCATAATATTATGAGTCTTTGCGAAATGGACAACATCCCACACTATAAGAAAATACCCTGGAAAACCCATCATTTCTATAACAGACAACTCCTTCTCAAGTCTCTCTCTTGCTTCCCGAGAAGGGTTGTCTCCATACCTTCTCCTAAATCCATCTTCTACTAATTTCCTAAAATAACTAACAGTAGTCTCTCCCTCAGGAACAGGGTAATCAGGTATATGATACTTTCCAAATGTCAACTCTATATTGCATCTATCTGCTATTTCTAAAGTACTATCTAATGCCTCTGGAACATCTTGAAAAATCCTTTCTAATTCTTCTCTAGTCTTAAGGTAAAACTCATTAGTAGGGAATCTCATTTTATCAGGGTCATCTATCTTCTTATTTGTCTGAACTCCTAAAAGGATATCGTGATATAAGGCATCCTCTTTCTTAAGATAATGAACATCATTTGTAATTACAAGAGGGACTTTCATCTCCTTAGCTAGCTTCTTCATTACTTCATTTACCTTTGCCTCTTCTTCCATACCATGGTCTTGAATTTCTAGGTAAAATCTATCCTTAAAAACATTTCTATACCAATCTATAGCAGATTTAACCTCTTTTAAGTCACCCTTAAGTATAAGCTTAGATATCTCTCCCTGTATACAAGAAGAGAGAGCTATTATCCCTTCGTTATACTTCTCAAGCAGAGGCTTATCTGCCCTGGGTCTATAGTAAAAACCATTAAGATATGCAATACTAACTATTCTTGTAAGATTTTTATATCCCTTTTCATCCATAGCAAGGAGGATTAGATGGTGATTTTCTTCCTGCGGATTCTTTTCGCTCATAGAACCAGGAGCTAGATAGATCTCACAACCAATTATAGGTTTTATACCTTTTGATTTAGCAGCTTTATAGAATTTTATTACCCCGTACATATTACCATGGTCAGTAATAGCACAAGCTGGTGCTTCTAATCTCTCTAACTCTTCAATCAAGTCATCTATCCTACATGCTCCGTCCAATAAACTATACTCAGAATGTAAATGAAGATGAACAAAATTCATATTTATTACCTCCTCTCTAAAACAGCCACATGTTCTATGTGGGCAGTTTGAGGAAAGAGATCAAACCCTTTTAATTTCTTCAAAACAAAATTACCACTCTCTATTACTTTTATATCTCTGGCTAGAGTGCTAGGATTGCAAGATATGTATAGTATCAACCCTATATCTATCTGAGAAAGGAAAGAAGAAAATTCCTTGTCTAATCCTTTTCTAGGAGGGTCCACTAAAAGATAGTCAAAAACCTCATTCTTTAAAATCTTCCTTACTTCAAACTCTGTCTTACCTTTTCTTATCCTTATATTTGATATTCTATTTAGTCTTACATTATCTATAGCGTCTTTTACTGCTGCAGGGTTTTCTTCTATACTATATCCATACCTTGAAAATCTAGAAAGCGGTAAGCTGAATGTTCCAACACCTGCATAACCATCTACAAAGACTCCGCTTTTATAAGGAGTAACTATCTCTAATATATAGTCTATAATAGATATCAAGAGTTGGGCATTTACCTGAAAAAAAGCTCCAGGAGAGACCATAAAAGTAATATTGCCTAATTTCTGTTCTAACTTTTCTTTTCCTTCAATAAGAAAAAATTTATCTCCAAGGATAACATTACTCTGAGATTTATTTATGTTTTCATAAACACTAGTTACCTCAGGAAAAGTCTTGGTTATTTCTCTTGCTAATTCTTTACTGTTCTTTAGTCTATCTCTCACTACAAATGTTACCATGATATCTCCAGATGTACCCTGTCTTATGTAAAGGTATCTAAGGTCTAAATATCCTTTGCGAACTCTATCCTTTGCCCATTGGAGTATATCTATAAATACTGGAGGATGTAACGGACACTCTTCAAGATCTACAATTTCATGGGTCCCCTTCTTATAAAAACCTCCCAACACTTTTCCTTTTTCTCTTGATATAGGAAACTGTGCCTTGTTTCTGTAATACCAAGGATTATAAGACTTTACTGGGCCCTCACTATTGACCTCTCTACCTAAGATACGAGATATTACCTCTAAGGATGCCAACTTTTTTAGCCTCAATTGATATTCATAACTAGTATGTTGGAAACTACATCCTCCGCATTGATAATAATGTCTACATCTAGGAGCTATTCTCTCTTTCGAAGGTTCTACAATATCTAATAAAGAGCCAATAATATAATCCTTCTTTACTTCTCTTACCAATAACCTTACCTTTTCTCCAGGAAGGACGTAATCAACCATTACAACCTGACCATTATAGTGTCCCAACCCCTTACCTTCCCATATCACTTTTTCTATCTCTAAAGTTATTTTTTCTCCTACTTTTATCATAGGTAATCTTTTATAAACCTAGCTATTCTAGGTATTGCTCCTCTCTCGCCCATCCTTAACCTTCCTACATCTCCTCTTCTCTTTAGCTCATCAGGATTAGATAGGAGATTATATATAAGTTCATCTGCAGAATCTTTATCGGTTAAGATAAGTGCATCACCAAGCAAACGCTTTTGTTCATCAATAAATCTTCTGTTAAATTGTATACCTTCTATAAAAAAACTAATAACTGGTTTGCCGAGCCCTGCAGACTGTTCGTTACCACTTCCAGAAAGGCCTAATACTAAGATACTAGAAGAAACCATCTCTGAAAAGATTCCCCTACCTATATATATTTTGAAGGGTTCTTCTACCTTATATCCATAATCCCATAGTAGTAATTTATATCCTTCTTCTTTTAATGATTCCAAGATAAACGGCTCAGAATTAACATTTACTGGGACATAGTATTTAAATGGCCTCTCTATCTTCTTTATCACCTCTAAAAGAAATAGAAGATTATTTCCACAATCCCTTCTAGTTCCAGGTAGCAGAGTTATTCCCTCTTCTAATAAAAATCTTGGCTCATCTACGCAGTCCATAAGGGGATTACCCAGATAAATGACATTATTTAAACCTTTACTCCTTAAAAATTCTTCTGTTTTCCTATCTCTAGTAAATACCCAAGAACTAAAGTGCTTAATAATATTCAGCTCTAAGTTACTAAAGCCATTTACCCAAGCAGAGTGCCCCTGGTCAGTAGAGACAAAGAAGACCTTTCTACGAGTTCCTAGATACGTAAATATAAGATTGAATGGATCCCCTACAGATATAACAATATCAGGCTTCACTCCTCTAAGAGTCCTATACATATGTATAAGGTCTCTAAATAATCCACTCTTTACATCTTCCTTAAAAAGAGGAAATCCAACCCTAAAACCAAAACCTCCGCTAGGTATCTTAGAGCCTTTAGATAGAATTGGGAAATTATAACCTTTAAATCTATTCCCTTCCCCAACCATAGGAAATAAGGCAATCTCGTCAGTAGGATAGTACATATTCAAGGAGAGTGCTAACCTCAACGCTATATCATCTTCACAGAATCCATTACTTACAATTAATATCTTTACCCCAATGTCTTCTTTAATAGTTCATTTACAAGTTTAGGATTAGCTTTGCCTTTAGTCAGCTTCATTACCTGTCCAACAAGGAACATAAATGACTTTTCTTTTCCTTTCTTGTATTCCTCTACTACACTGGCATTTTCCTTTATAACCTGCTCAATAACAGAGGCTAACTCAGAAACATCAGTAATTTGAACTAAATTTCTCTCTTCTATTATCTTTCTCGGAGAGAGACCCTTATCTATAACTTCTGGAAGTATTTCCTTAGCTATCCTTCCGCTTATCCTTCCTTCATCTATAAGAGTAAGAAGTTCTGTCATAAGCTGGGGAGTAATTAGAGTCTGAGTTATTACTTTATTTCTATCCTTAAGTTCTTTAGTGACATCAACCAACAGCCAATTAGCAATATTCTTGGGATTGTTATAAAGCTTTATAGTTTCATCAAAGAAGATAGACATTTCAAGGTCATGAGCTAATAACTTTGCCTCGTAGGGTGTTAAACCTAGATCCTTATATCTCTCATATTTTTCTTCGGGTAGCTCTGGTATCTGAGATCTTAATCTTTCTATCCAAGCATCGTCTATCTCTAAAGGAACAAGGTCAGGCTCTGGAAAATACCTATAATCATGAGCCTCTTCCTTGCTTCTCATACTTATAGTTCTTTCATTCTTCTCATCCCAATGCCTAGTTTCTTGTATTACCTCTTTACCCTTAGAGACAATATCTATCTGCCTATCTATTTCATACTGTAAAGCCCTTTCAACTGCTCTAAAGGAGTTTATATTTTTCAACTCTGTCTTAGTTCCTAGCTTTTCTGAACCTTTTGGTCTTATTGAAACGTTAGCCTCACATCGCATACTTCCTTCTTCCATCTTACCATCACATACACCAAGGAAGACAAGGATATCTCTTATATTTGTAAGATATTCCTTAGCCTCTTCTGGGCTCGAAATATCAGGCTCAGAAACTATCTCTAAAAGAGGGACACCACTTCTATTAAAGTCTATGAAGGACATATCAGAACCAGTAATACGTCCACCACTATGAATTAATTTTCCTGTATCCTCTTCAAGATGAACCCTTCTTATTCTTATTCGCTTTCTCTCTTTAGATGTCTCTATCTCTAAAAATCCCTGTACCCCTATGGGTGTATCATACTGTGAAATCTGATAATTTTTGGGTAGATCAGGATAGAAGTAATTCTTACGATGAAATATAGCATTTCTATTTATTTTACAATTGAGTGCTAGTGCTGTAAGAATAGCATACTCTACAGCCTTCTTATTCAATACTGGCAAAGCCCCCGGCAAACCTAAACATACAGGACAAGTTAGAGTATTAGGAGGGGCTCCAAACTGAACTGGGCAGCTACAGAATACCTTAGATTTAGTCAAAAGCTCTGCATGAATTTCAATCCCTATATTTACTTCATACTCCATAGGTATTCCCTCCTAATTGAGGTCTTCTCTTGTGAAAAGGCATAGCCTGCTCAAACCCATACGCTACTTCAAAGAGCCTCGATTCGCTAAAGACAGGCCCTATGATCTGCAAGCCAACCGGTAAGTTATTGACAAAACCACAAGGGATAGATATCGCAGGTAGTCCCGCAAGATTGATAGGAATTGTACATATATCTGATAGATACATCTCCAAAGGATTCTCAACCTTTTCACCTAGTTTAAATGGCAAAATTGGAGATGTGGGAGAAATAAGCACATCAAACCTCTCAAAAGCCTTCTTAAAGTCACCTGCTATTAGATTTCTAAACTTCAAAGCTTTCAGATAGAAAGCTTCATAGTATCCTGCGCTAAGGACATATGTACCTAACATTATTCTTCTCTTTACTTCAGGACCGAATCCTTCTCCTCTTGTATTACTCATCATCTCTTCTGCTGTTTTTCCACCAGCTCTAAAACCATACCTTACCCCATCAAATCTAGCCAGGTTAGAGCTTGCTTCAGCAGGAGCGAGTATATAGTAGGTAGGGACAGAATAACTTATATGGGGAAGTGATACTTCTTCAACAATAGCACCTAAATCTTGAAAGGTTTTTACGGCATCTCTTATACATCTTTCAACTGAAGGGTCTATACCTTCAACCAAAAGCTCTTTAATGAGTCCTATCTTCATACCTCTTATGTCTCCAGTAAGAGGAGAGTATCTATAAGGTTCTACATTAAGAGAAGTAGAATCATTAGGGTCATGCCCGTTTATAAAACTATATAGCAATGCACAATCAGTTACATCCTTTGTAATTGGGCCTATCTGGTCTAAAGAGGACGCAAAAGCAACTAAACCATATCTAGATACAGTACCATAGGTAGGCTTCAATCCTACAACTCCACAGAAGGAAGCAGGTTGTCTAATAGAACCACCAGTATCAGAACCCAAAGCCCATATTGAAGAACCAATTGCCACACTAGCAGCTGATCCCCCACTTGATCCTCCAGGAACTCTCTCCAAATCCCAGGGATTTCTAGTTGGACCAAAGGCGGAATTTTCAGTAGAAGAACCCATAGCAAATTCGTCCAGATTGGTTTTACCGGTAATATTAAAAGATTTTTCCTTTAGTTTTTCTATTACAGTAGCATTATATGGAGCTATAAAATTTGAAAGTATCTTTGATGCACAGGTATTAGGTAAACCTCTTACTAATATATTATCCTTTATAGCTATAGGAATCGCCGAATATGGCATATCTTCTCTTACTGAGTTAATAATCTCTTCAGGATCTCTAATATAAAGATAAGCCTTAATCAAAGGTTCACACCTTTCTATTCTGTCTATACAGCTTTTTACTACATCTTTGGGGGCAATTTCCCTTTTAGATATAAGTGTCAAAAGCTCATGAGCAGTAAGATCTGCTAAGTCCATTTTATTCCTCACCTCCTAATATAGGAGGTATAACGAAAAATCCCTCTTCCTTTAAAGGAGCATTATTCAAGGCATCTTCTAAAGAAAAGTTATTTCGAGGAATATCTTCTCTCAATACATTAGTTACCGGTAAGACGTGATACATAGGAGGGACATTAGATGTATCAATCTCGTCCAGCTTAGCAGCATAATTTAACACATCATTCAGCTGATTTCTATATATCTCTCTTTCCTTATCGGTAAGCTTTAATCTTGCTAATCTCTCTATATGAATAACTTCTTCTATAGAAAGCATCTCACAGCCTCCTTTTTACATCTTGGTAGCAACAAGAGCCACTAGACGGGCACAGGGAACTATTAATACCTGAGCCAATATAGTTCCCATGAGTCTCGCTATAGTTAAGGTTACAACTATATTTCTTACATCCTTCTGCGGTCTTATCTGTCTTAAAGCCTGATCAGTTATGACCGCAACGGAAGGATCAACAAAAACCATAAATAATACTGTAGCTATACCATTTATTATACCAGAAAGTTGACTGGCTGTAACTCGATACTGAGGAACTATAGCTCCAGCATAGAGTGCACTTAAGACTCCTATAGTATAGAACCCAGTAATAAGGAGCTGAAACAGAAAAAACTTCTTTGGAATACCTTCAAAGATATCCTTTCCAATAATCTCTTTTCTAGGAACAACAATGTCATCAAGAGAGCCTACAAAACTTTTAGGATTAAGTATCTTTAGGAATAATCTTAAAATAGAACCTTCCTTCTCAAAGATTATAATAAGCTTTCCAAAGATATTTATAAAGGTTGGCATAAGAAGTATACCGACCACCGTTCCAATCGTGGTAGAAAGTATTATAATCCTGAAGTTAATTAGAAGTGGTAAAGTCTGATGATTTTTAATAGATAGGTCAACCATCTTACCAACCATAGGAGCTTGTAATAGATTAGCTGTTCTAGAAACAAGAACTAGTATGTTAAACAGGCTAGCAGCTGTAACTACTCTACCTACCTTTACGCCAACCCATCTTACAGATAGTGATAGGGTATCAGTCATATGAATTATCCCCACCAAAATGCAGGTTGCTATAAGTCTATCCAACTTAGCCTCCGTAACTTTTCTATTAGATCTTCTATATCTTTTGGAAGAGGAGAGGAAAATTCTAACCTCTCTTGTGTTATTGGATGTAAAAATGATAACCTAGATGAATGTAGCGCCTGTCTATATATAAGCTTTTCTTTCTCCTCTATCCCATAGATTGTATCTCCAACAATTGGATGTCCTATATAAGCCAAATGAACTCTTATTTGATGCGTCCTTCCTGTTTCTATCCTAACCCTCAAAATAGAATATTCCCCTATGATTTCTATAACTTCATAGTGAGTAACTGCCATCCTTCCCGCAGGCAAAACCTTCATCTTCGTCCTATCCGAAGGAGACCTTCCTATAGGAGCTCTTATAGTACCTGACTTAAGTTTTCCATGGACAACTGCTATATATTCTTTAATCACTTTTCCATCCTGTATCTGCTTTACCAAATTATTATAACTTTGAAATGTCTTTGCTAAGACCATCAAGCCTGATGTATCTTTATCTAATCTATGCACCACCCCTGGTCTAACACTATTTACAAGAGCCAAATTGGTCTTTCCTATAAGGGCATTGACCAACGTTGGAGTTTTTACACTAGGAGCAGGATGAACAACTAATCCGGCAGGTTTATCTACAACTATAATACTCTCATCTTCGTAAACTATGTTCACAGAAATGTCATAAGGTTGTAACATGTCTTTATGAATATCTATTTCTTCGACCTTAATAACCGAGTCGGTTTTAACTTTAAAACTAGGTTTAGTAATAATCTTACCATCAACAGATACCTTACCAGACTCTATAATATCTTTAATTTTTTCTCTAGATAAGTCTGGGAATAATTCTCTCAATATAATATCAAGCCGTCCTTCTCTTCCAGTCAACACTCTTTCCATACAAGATAACAACAGTTACTAGTACAGTTGCTAGCATTCCCCACTGAGTTACACTAAGTCCAAGTATATATTTACTGTTATATCTGAGAAATTCTACTAAGAACCTATATATACAATAGAGTATTATATATGTTAAAAATCTCTTCCCAGGCTTATCATCCCAAGACCTAGTTGCGAGAAAGAGAAAGATAAAGAAAGATGCTAGAGAAGAGATAAGTTGAGTTGGATACCTATAAGCACCGTGCATATAGATGCTGTACCACGTCTTTTCTATAACCTTACCGAAACAGCATCCATTAAGAAAACACCCTATTCTTGCTATAGAGTATCCTAAAGCTAGGTAAGGCGTTAATATATCTGCTATAGTCCAAAATGAAAGTTTACGCCATCTTACAAAAAATATGGTAGCTATTAAGCCAAATAAGAATGCTCCGGGCCAAGCTAAACCACCAGACCTTATAGAAAATGCTAGACCTAAGTTATTTCTATATTCACTAAAATTGGTCAATACATACATCACCCTTGCCCCAACTACACCTGAAAGAATCAAGATGATAGCCAAGTCTATTATATGCTCTGGATTTATTCCCTTTCTCTCAGCTTCTCTCATAGCAAGTAAAACGCCTACAATAATCCCTAACATTACCATTAATCCCCAAGACCTTACTGTAAAATTACCAATCTGTAGTAGTATCGGTCGCATATTCAACCTCCCTTTTTTAAGAGAAGAATAATATCGTAGCCATACCAATAAGTATGGCTATATCAGAGACATTAAATATTGGTGAATTCAAAATCTGAACATAATCTATAACATAACCTAAAAGTATCCTATCAAGTAGATTCCCTAGGATACCGGCTATCAAAATCCAAAAGCCTATAGAGAAATAAAAATTTTTATAACTAACCTTTCTGAAAAGTCTAATTACAAATATAAGTGCCAAGATAGAAACAAAAATAATAAGTCCCCTCTGAGAGGGGAGAAAACCAAAAGCAGCTCCAGGATTTCTTACATGGGTCAATCGTACTAGACCATTAAATAACAGTATGTCTCTAGCAAAAAGATATCTAGTAGATAGTATCTTTAGAATCCTATCTAATGCTAGTATGATAATTCCTATAGTAATACCGTAGCTACTTTCTGACACTTTTCTCTTTTATGGATTTACACCTTACACACATCGTAGCGTAAGGTATAGCTTTTAATCTTTCTTCGCCTATCGGTTTCTTACATATTTCACATATACCGTATGTTCCATTATCTATCCTTTTTAAAGCTAAGTCAATTTGCCCTAACATGTCCTTTAGAATATTTTCAACTGTTAACGTATTCTCATGCTCATATACTACTGAGGCATACTCCGCCAAATGATCATCAGAACTAGAAAGTTCTCCCATTAATTCTATCTCACTTTTACCAGATGAAAGCTCCTTTATATTCTTCAGCGTATGTTCTATCTCTCGTTTCTTAGTCAAAAGCAATTCTTTAAAATAACCAAGTTCTATACTCATCTATCTTCACCTTCGCTAATGATATTCTCTACAACAGAAACACACCTTTCACATAGGTCAGGATATTTATCATTTCTTCCAACATCAGGGGTGTACATCCAACAACGTTGACATTTACTATACGTAAGAGGAACTATTTCTACCTCTATATTATGATTATCCTTATTAACAAGAACCTCCACTTCAGATACTAACAGTAACTCGCTTAAATATTTACCAAATTTGGATACATAGAAGTATACATTCTCAGGCACAATTATCTTCAATTTTGCCTCAAGGCTACTTCCTATAATCTTATTCTGTCTTGCTTCATCTAGTTTTTTATTTACTTCATCTCTTACTGTGAAGAAGTGGTTCCACATATTTATTTCTTCTGAATTAAGCATCACCGGATATTTATCAGGCCAGTCTTCTAGATGAATACTAACTTCTTTCCTACCAGGAAGGTATTGCCAAGCTTCTTCTGTAGTATGAACTACTATAGGAGCTAAGATTCTTAGTATACCTCTTAAGATGTGATATAGGGTAGTTTGAGAAGAACGTCTCTTAAAAGAGTTAGGTAGTTCAACATAAAGTCTATCCTTTATCACATCTAGATAGAAAGAGCTTAACTGATTAACACAGAAACTATGGACACTGTGAAATACCACATGGAATTCATATCCGTAGTATGCAGTCTTTACCCTATCTAACAATTCATTCCATTCTGATAAAATCCATCTATCCAATATGTCTAGTTTATCTAAGGATATTAAATCTTTCTCTGGGTCAAAATCGTAAAGGTTTCCTAACATAAACCTAATAGTATTTCTTACTTTTCTATAGGCATCTACTATCTGATTAAGGATATTCTTAGAGACTTTTACATCTGAACGAAAATCAGAAGATGCAACCCAAAGTCTTAGGACATCTGCTCCTAGAGAATTTACTATATCTTGAGGGTCTATAACATTACCCAAACTTTTAGACATCTTTTTACCAGCCTCATCGACGACAAACCCATGTGTAAGGACCTTTCTATATGGTGGGATGCCTTCAGTAGCTATAGATAGAAGTAAAGATGTTTGGAACCAACCTCTATGCTGATCACTACCCTCTAAATACATATCCGACGGAAACCTCAAGTCCTTATGAGTCTTTAAAACCCCAGCAAAACTTGACCCTGAATCAAACCATACATCCATTATATCCTTCTCTTTTATAAAATCCTTAGATCCACACTTCGGGCATATGGTTTCTTCTGGCAATAATTCCTCTGCCTGATATTTAAACCAGGCATCAGAGCCTTCTCTCTCAAAAATTTCAGCTATATGTTCTATAACATCTACATCCAAGAGGGGGGAATTACAACTCTTACAATAGAATATAGGTAATGGAACTCCCCAGATCCTCTGTCTAGAAATACACCAATCTGGCCTTACCTCTAACATACCAACCATTCTATTCTTGCTCCAAGGTGGAATCCATTCAACATCATCTAGGCTTTTTAATGCTGTGTCTCTAAAGCTATTTACATCTATAAACCACTGCTCAGTTGCTCTAAATATAACAGGTTTTCGACATCTCCAACAATGAGGATAATCATGATTGACGGTACCACTATATAAAAGTTTCCCATTATTTTCTAAATAGGACATAATAATCTTATTAGCCTCTATCACATTGATACCCTTAAGTCCAAGAGTCTCTATAGTAAACCTTCCTAATTCATCAACAGGTGAAAGAACTGGTAGGCTGTACTTTAGACCAACTTCATAATCTTCCGGGCCATGGCCTGGTGCAGTATGAACTAAACCAGTTCCTTCTTCCATGGAAACATGCTCACCCAAAATAAGAGGAACTTCTCTATCTTCAAATGGATGTACCGCCTTGTAACCCTCTAAATCTTTTCCTAGAAATTCTCCAAGGACAGTTACTTCTTTCCAACCTATAAGCTCCTTAATAGCAGAAAGTCTATCTTCTACAAGAACAAATCTCTTTCCATCAGCATCTACAAGGAGATATTTAGCATTCGGATTTAGGGCTACCGCAGTATTTCCAGGAAGAGTCCATGGAGTTGTAGTCCATATAGGTATATAGATAGGAGCTTTATCTTTAAGAATACCATTCGAGATACTATCTAATATCAATCTGAAAGAGACTATTATAGAAGGAGATGTAACCTCTTTATACTCTATTTCAGCCTCTGCTAGAGACGTTTCACAATGATAACACCAATATACTGGCTTTAATGCTCTATAGACCAGATTTTTTCTTACCAACTCTTTAAATACCCTAATCTGCGAGGCTTCATAAGCAGGATCAAAGGTTACATATGGATTATTCCAATCTCCAATTACACCTAACCTCTTAAATTCTTCTCTCTGTCTATCTATATATTTACTAGCAAAATTCTTACATTCTTTCCGCCACTCTAGAGGGTCAATAGATCTTCTATCCTTTTTAGTAGTCTTAGCTACCTGTTGTTCTGTTGGAAGTCCATGAGTATCCCAACCCGGGATATAAGGAGCATCTTCTCCTAGCAATGTATGATATCTTATAATAATATCCTTCATTATTTTGTTCAGAGCTTGTCCCATATGTATGTCGCCATTAGCATATGGTGGACCATCATGTAGTACAAACTTAGGTCTACCTACCCTCTTCTCCCTTATTAATCTATATAGCCCTATCTCATCCCAGTATCTTTGTATCTCCCTTTCCTTCTCTGGGAGATTAGCCTTCATTGCAAAGTTTGTTTTTGGTAGATTTAGAGTTTTATTATAATCCATCCTTCGCCTCCTAAAAATCTTGCCAAAATTATAGCATGATAAAATATCTAATACAAGTAAAGATAAATTACCGAAGAATAATTATACTATATAATTTTATCATAGAACCATATGGAATTATGTAACACCTTTATCGGAGGTGTCAAAGATGTGGTGTATAAAATGTAAGGGTAATGCCTCTCTATATATAAGAAGGCATAACTCTGCATTTTGCGAAGAACATTTTTTAGATTACATGAAAAGACAAGTAGAAAGGGCTATAGAACATTACAAGATGTTTACCAAAGAAGAAAAGATTCTTGTTGCTGTCTCTGGAGGAAAGGACAGTCTTGCCCTTTGGGATATACTATTAGACTTAGGATACAGG
>JAOACC010000101.1 GCA_026418035.1 bacterium | reverse complement strand
CAGACACCGATAATAAAACTCTTCTTCTGGTTGCTTTTTTAACTAGTGCTAGTTATATTAGTTTCTCTCTGTTTATGTTATTGTTATTGCTTATGTTATTGTTTATGTTTATGTTATTGTTATACGATTCCAAAGTCCTAGGTATTTTTGAGCTATCGGATTTGCCTCTAAATGGCTCTAGTAGATGGTTTTTTGGATATTCATCGTTGTGAAATTTTGTCAAAATTTGTGACAATTTTGCAAAATTTTTGACAGAAGTGATACCTGAACTCGAGGTTTCGCATTCACTTTTGTCACAATTTGTGACAGAAGTAACATCTGAATCTTGGGTTTCTACTTTACTTTTGTCACGATTTTTGACAGAGGTTTCTAGGAACTGACGTAGTTCACAGTCAAAGCTTGTAAGTCTTTCTACACCTTTCCCAGTTAAATTCACTTTGTATTGACAGCAGTTAAATGTTGTAGTATATTCTTAGTAGAAAGAGTTACAAGGTTTTATATAGTAAAACAAAAAGGAGGAGGAAGTGAAATGAGGGAAAGATTAAAAGTCTTAGTAACTTTGATGGTAATTCTTAGTCTCTTCTTGAGTTTTGCCTCTAATGGATTTTCTCAGGAAGCTCTAATAAAAGGTGGACAGTATAATCTGTCTGACTATCAGAAGATTACTGGAACAAAAATCACAAGGTTTAATGAGGCTCCAATGTTAGCTGACTTAGTAAAACAAGGGAAGTTACCACCAGTAGAAAAAAGACTCCCCGACGAACCGCTAGTAGTAATTCCTTTCGAGGAAGTTGGTCAGTATGGAGGTACCTTGAGAGGAGAAGCCCACCTAGGGATGGGAGATAAGACTGGTTGGTGGAGGATGGCTCATGAGCCTCTAGTCTATTGGGATGTTACTCGTAAAAAGATTCACCCAAACATAGCAAGGGCATGGAAGGTTTCTGACAATGGAAAAACTTTCACATTCTATCTAAGAAAGGGTTTAAAATGGTCAGATGGGCAACCTTTCACTGCAGATGACATTATGTTCTACTATGAAGATGTGCTTTTAAATAAAGAGCTCACACCTACATTCCCGTCTTGGCTTGTAATGAAGGGTAAACCAGTTACAGTAGAAAAGATAGATGACTACACAGTAAGATTCAAGTTCCAAGAACCTTATGGGTATTTTGTAGGAAGAGTGGCAGAAGGACAAGACTTATATGCTCCAAAACACTATCTTAAGCAGTTCCATCCTAAGTATACAGCAAAAGAAAAGTTAGAAGAGATGGCAAAGAAAGAAGGTTTCAACTACTGGTATCAGCTATACGCTCAAAAGGCAGATTGGGCTCTAAATCCTGAGCTTCCAGAGATGTCTGCATTCAAGACAACTAACCTCTTAACATCTACATATCATATAGCTGAGAGAAATCCGTACTACTTTAAGATAGATCCAGCAGGTAATCAACTACCCTACATTGATAGGGTTAGAAGAGAGCTTGTTTCTAATATAGAGCTTATAGTAATGAAACTAATGGCAGGAGAGATAGATTTTCAGTTGAGACATATCTGGAGCCTCTATGATAACTACCCTCTCTTTATGGAAAACAGAACTAAGGGGGATTACAGAGTAATAAAGTATGTTGGAAGTATCACAAGTACAGGTGCAATATATATCAACCAGAATGTTAAAGACCCTGTCTTAAGGTCACTATTCCAGAATAAGATGTTCCGTAGAGCACTATCTCTAGGTATCAATAGAAACGATATAAACCAGCTTGTTCTTGCTGGTCTGGGAGACATTGGGCAAGGACTTCTATCTAAACTCCATCCAGCCTATGTAGAGAGTGTAGATAAAGCATATACAGAGTATGATCCAGAAAGGGCTAATAGAATTTTAGATTCTTTAGGACTAAAAAAGAGGGATAAAGATGGTTATAGATTACGTCCAGATGGAAAGACACTAACCTTAACAATAGATGCCTCTACACACCATACACCTAGTATAGATATTATGCAGTTAGTAGTAGAGCAGTGGAAAAAACTTGGTATAAAAGCAGAAGTAAAGGCAATGGAGAGGTCTCTCTTTGAGACTAGACATCCAGCAAATGAACATGAACTACAGACATTTACTACTAGCTTTGGAGCAGACGGTTACTCTGGAGATAGATCTCCAAATACAAGATGGTGTCCGCTTTGGTACAATTGGCTAAATACTGGCGGTAAGACAGGAGAAGAGCCTCCTAAAGAGGTAAAGAAGTTGTGGCAACTTATGAATGAAGAGTTCTACTCTACCACAAGTGAAGCCAAAAGGATAGCAATACTAAGAGAGGCTATGAGGCTACATGCAGATAATCTATGGATAATAGGAACAGCAGGAGTAACTTGGATGATGGGTATAGCCAAGAATAATCTAAGGAATGTCCCTGAGACAGGATTTACTTGGCATCCAGCATCGCCTGGAGTCTTTAGACCTGAACAGTTCTTCTTCAAAAAGTAAAGAGTTTGAATATTGCAGAGCCCTTGGGTTAACCCAAGGGCTTTTTTATTTAGCCATAGTTGTTTTTATCTAAGAAAGTAGTATAATATTCTTGTTTTAGACCTACTTAAGATTTGGAGGTGATTTTATTGGCATTTAAGATTACTGCAGATTGCATTGAATGCGGAGCCTGCATAACTGTATGTCCAAATGAGGCTATCACAGAAGGGTCTCCCTATGTTATTGACCCTGATAAATGCACCGAGTGTGTTCCTGTATATGATACACAACAGTGCGCTGAAGTCTGTGCAGTAGGAGCTCCTCAGCCAGACCCCGATCGTGTAGAGACAAGAGAACAATTAGAAGCTAAATATAAGAGGTTACATCCATAAAAACTTTAGGAGGGGTTTCCCCTCCTTTTTATTTTTTCATACTATTTGCTACTTCTAATAGCATATCCTGAGGGAGATCCCCTATAACAATAAAGTGTATCCCTAGATTCTCCCATTCAACATAACCCTTCTTCTCTGGTGGGAAATTTTGTCTTGCCCACCAGGGAATCTTTATCTGGTATATAGACATAAATCCTATCCCATCTGAAAATATAAGTTGTGCAGTCTCATCCTGAGGAATATCAGCCCCTATAAATTCATAACCAACAGGTAGAACAGTTGGCAATACCAAATCTATGCCTAGTTGTTTGCCCACTTCCTGAGGAGATAGAAGTTTCTCTCTAGCCGGAACTTTTATCCCCTTTTCAAAAAGAATTTCTATAGTTTTTTTCTTACCTGAATTAGGATTAATCTGTAGACTCTCTATCTCTCTAGCCCTTATAAGATTTCCTCTCTGATCCCTGTCCTCTAATTTCATCAGTATCTTAGGAAACATTCCAACCCAGACAGTTCTCTTTATACCACTCTTATATTTTGGGTTAAATGATATCTTTATTGTTCTCACATTATTTACATTTTCATATCCTTCAAATATGACATAATAGTTTTTATTTATTAAGCTAGTATCCTTCGAGAATCTATAAGCCCAGAGTAAAGCTCCCACGTTTACTGGTTCTTCAGTAACTATAGAGTATGTATCTCCCTTTTTTACAATATAAATCTTGGAGATTCTTCCCTTTATACCTAAACTTATATATTCTCCGATCTTTAATACTTCCATCTTGTCAGAAGAGTTACCTACCGTAATCTTGACCATGGCAAAATAGTCTATTTTAGGCTCCATACTAGCTATGTATTCAGCCAAAAGGTTTCCCGAAGATACTTCCACTAAACCTATGGTAGATAATAGCAAGACAAAAATTATTATCTTCTTCATCTGTCTGAGATAAATATTACTCCCATATCTCCAGAGGAGACTATATTGTGTTGACTTATAAGTAACTGTTTCTCTCTATCGAGATTTTCTCTATACTTACTCCTTACTATACCAAAAGATGCACCAAATATAAGAGATACCGCTAAGCCAATAGTAGCAAGTCTCAATCTGAAACTACGACGTCTTACAGGCTTAGGTCTTATCTTCTCCAAAACCTCTATAGTAAAGGTCTGAGTATCAAACTCCTTATAGCTTGCTCTTACACCTTGATCTATCAAAAGCAAGTCTTCTAGTCTTTCTCTACAGATAGGGCATATCTCTATATGTTCCTCTATCTCTTTTAGTTTCCAATCTGGTAATTCCTTATCTATAAATGAGGAAAGGTCTTCAAAATTAGGATGGATCATCCTTTACCTCCAAATAATATTTTAACCTATCTCGCATCAACTTTCTTGCCATATTTATCCTCGATTTAACTGTCCCAATATTAATATTAAGTGTCTCAGCTATCTCCTCATAAGTCAAGTTTTCTACAACCCTTAACCAAAGGGTAATTCGGTAGTGTTCTGGCAAGGTCTCTAATGCCTTTTCTATGACCTCATTCAACTCTATCTTATCAAAAGCATCCTCTGGTGAATACTTATCATCTGGTATATCTATACTAGGCTCACCATCTTCAACATCGTCTAAAGAAGATTCTACCCTTCTTCCTCTCTTTCTAAGTTCCTCATAACAGGCATTGACAGTAATCTTTCTTATCCAAGGATACAAGGTCTTACTACTATCGAAGCTTCTTATATTTTTCCAAATAGAGATAAACACCTCCTGTGCTATATCCCAACCATCGTCTGTAGAACCCATTATTTTTACAGCAAGATTTATTATCCGGTTGGAATATCTATTTACTATCTCCTCAAAAGCCTTTTCATCGCCTCTTTGAGCGAGTCTTATAAGGGTCGTATCATCCTGTTCTTTGTAATTTCCAACTTTATACATCCTTCCCCCAGACTTCTATTATATCAGGAAAGGATGTATACTTACTAATACTATGCAAATATTACTATCCAAGTTCGACTTTAGAATATGATGACCTATGTATTTGAGCATTGTCAAAGAGTCTAAAGTAACCCAAATGGTATAATCCTCAATAGCTTTTTGAGGAGTTGAGAATAGGAAGTTTTCTCATTGAGAAGGTTAGAAAGTATAGTCCCCATATCAAATCTATCCATCAAATTAAAGATTTTATCCTGAAATCTATAGAATACACCACTTATCATCCAAGCCAGGAATAGTTCTCGAGCCATAATACTATAGAGTTTCTCCGTATAGATTGAGAGGGGTCTGTTTTTCTTTATACACTCTAAAATAGTCTCTTCTGCTATCTTAGCGCTCTTTACTGCATTCCTTATCCCCTCTCCACTGAATGGGTCTGTTATATGTGCGGAATCTCCAACTAAGATTATATTTCTTGTGGCTAGCTTTTTCTTACCTCTATAGAAGGCAATCGGATGGGCTAAAATGGGAATATCTCTATGGTCAAAATCTTTTAAAAGCCTAGATAGAACTTCAGGCATCTTCTTAGGAGAAAAAGCATATGCCCCAAGGCCTATAGATAAGGTATTGTTCTTAGGGAAAATCCAACCATAACCCATAGAGACCAACCCCATAAAGAGAGAAATAGCAGGCTCAGGATTTCTATATGGGATATCTTTTTGTATAGCTAGAGGGACTCGATAATTAAATCTACCCCCTATAAATCTTGCAACCTTAGAACCTATACCATCTGCACCTATAAGATATCTACCCCTAAACTTATGTCCAAGATTTGTCTTAACGGTTAAAGATCCATTTTCTTCTTCGATCCCTATTGTCTCTTCCCCTTCTACAAGTTTAGCCCCACCCTGACAAGCTAACTGAGTAAGTCTATAATCAAACTGATCTCTATGAAGTGTAAAAATGCTGTTACTAGGAAGGTTATACTCCTTTACCCTATCACCATAACACACTTTGACTTTTTCTATACTAAAGGCATCAAAACACTCAGGAGGAACATCTAAAAGTTCAAATATATATCTAGATGTCCCTCCTGCACAGACTTTATATCTAGGTAGTCTCTTCTTCTCTATAATTAATACGTCTAGTCCTCTTCTAGTAAGAAATAGCGCAGAGCTAGAACCACTAGGTCCAGCTCCGACGACTATTACATCATGCACAAACTACTTCCACCCTCTTATAAGGAAATATAAACCAGCTATCAGGATAAGTATCCCTATAAATACTCCAGGGCTTAGCCAGTGCAACCAAGGGATACCTGCGGTCCATATAATAGCAACTATACCTATTATAATAAGTATTATCCCTAGTGTTATAGGACTGTGAGTCTCTATATGAGGAGTTGTCTCTGAGCTTCCAGACTCTTCTGGCTTTTCTGGGATAATAATAACTGCCAGTATATACAAGATTAACCCCAAACCATTGGCAAACACTAACAAGGCCATTATAAGCCTTACTATAGCCGGATCTATGTTTAGATACTCTGCTATACCACCACACACCCCGGCAATCATCCTATTCTTTCTAGACCTGTAAATTCTTCTCTCCATCTTTCTCCTCCATTTTATTAGAATTTTCAATATAATCTATTGCTCCTCTAATCTTATATAGTATCTGTCTACTCTCATTATAGGCATTATTTACCATCGTTATTGATCGAGCAATATTATTCTCTAAAAGTGTCTCTAACTTGCTTATAGAAGTCTTTATCTCACTCAGATAAGAATTCATCTTCTCTACATCTAAACTGCGAGCATAGTTCTTATGAAGGCTGTAAAGAGAAAGTATATATGGTATCGTCATACTATAAGGCATAATAAGAACCCTATTCTCTCTATAAGCCCTTATATGGGCTTGTTTGCATTGAGAAAACACACTATCTGGAACAGCTGCTATAGCCATAGGTATTGTGGATACAGGGTCTATATACTGAGATACCTCCTTTGCCTTTTTAGCTATAGCCTTTTCTACATCGTAGGATTCATCATCCAACCCTATCCACTTAGAATCTATGGGTAACCTCTTCCCATCACTCAATATCACTGCATATTCAACAGGTTTACCATTTACCTTAAAGTTTACATCTATCATCTCTGGAGGGAACTGTTTTAAAGATTCATACAAGATATTTTCACCCATCTCACCCTTAGATTTACTCCCTAGGAGGGCAGATTCTAGTCTCTTAGTAATCCTTTGAATCTCTTCGTCAACCAATCTCTGTGTCTCTATCTTTGTATAAGTCTCCTGTAGTGTCCTTAGGATATTCTCTGTCTGAACCTTTATAGCTCCAATGTCTTCTCTGGGAAGATTTTTATCTTTTCTGAAAAGATAAAACAAGAGCACTATTAACACTATAACCATTAAGATTAAGGAAACTTCTAACATATCCCCTCCTATTCTAGTCTTAATTCTACACTATCAGTAAATTTTGGTCAATTACCAGATTGACTGTAATTTTCGTAATTTTGCTTGATAATACAACATCTAACTTTAATGTAAACAAAATATGTTATAATGTTTCTAGGGAAATATTCTCGTATTAATATTTTCCTAAAATATTTTTCGAGGTGTATATTTTCATTAAAAAATAAGGACAAAAAGTATGATTGCCAAAAAGGGTAAGGTAAGTATAATAGATGTTGCTAAAAAAGCGGGTGTTTCTCCTGCCACTGTATCCCGTGTTCTTAATAAAACAGCCAGAGTAAGTCCTGAGCTTACAAAGAAGGTTCTAATTGCAGTCAATGAGCTTAACTATGTTCCAGACCCATTTGCACACGGTCTAAAGACAAAAAGGACAAGGAGTATAGGGCTTATTATATCAGATATAACTAACCCGTTCTTTCCAGAATTAGCAAGAGGGGTAGAGGACTATGTTAGTTCTATGGGGTATTCTCTGATACTCTGTAATACAGATGCCAAACCTGAAAATGAAAAAAGGTATGTTGAATTACTTCTCAATAAAGGTATAGATGGACTTATGTTTACCTCTCTAAGAATAGGGGAAGATGTTATTAAGTCTCTCCTTAATGATGAGGTCCCTTGTGTCTTAGTTGGGCGTAAGCCAGAGAATATAGAGGGATTGGTCTATGTAGTAACTGATAACTATAAAGGTGGTTGTATAGCTGGAGAATACCTTCTCAACTTAGGGCATAAAAGGTTTGTCCATATCTCAGGTCCATTAGATAACTCTGCTGGTAGGGAGAGATTAGCTGGCTTTATAGACACGCTCAAGAAGTATAAAGTCAAAGAAGAGAATATTATAATAATAGAGAGTGATTTTACTATGGAGGGTGGATACAAAAGCGCCGAGGAGACCTTAAATTTAAAGCCTCTTCCTACTGCTATTTTCTTTGCAAATGATGCTATGGCTATAGGAGCTCTACAGAAATTCTGGGAGGAGAAGATAGATATACCTGAGGTATTCTCTATTGTAGGATTTGACAATATTAAGGTCTCAAGCCTTGTAGCTCCTCCGCTTACTACTATAAGCCAAGAGATATATAAGATTGGACAACTATCCGCTGGAGAAATGATAAAGATTATAGAAGGAGAAAAAGGTGAACC
Source organism: bacterium (assembly GCA_026418035.1). Lineage (GTDB taxonomy): Bacteria > DUMJ01 > DUMJ01 > DUMJ01 > DUMJ01 > DUMJ01. The sequence continues at coordinate 5,746 of JAOACC010000101.1, read as the reverse complement.
CATTATCCTTGAGCCTAAACTTATAGAAAGGAGATCCTGTAGATGTTTAAGGTGAGTTTTGTCATACCTTATGAGAATTACGAAAAACTAGAAAAGTATGCTAGTCTTATGAGTTCTCTAGGTTATAATGGAGTTGAAATAGGCATAAAAGACCCTAGCCTAGTAGATCCTAAAAAGATAAAAGAAATTGCATATAAGTTTAACCTAATAGTTCCAGCCCTAGGGACTGGAAGGGCATTTACCGAAGATGGGATATCTCTCTCTAATAAGGAGAAGGGGATAAGAGATACTGCAGTAGAGAGATTGATATCTCATATAGAGTTAGCCAAGGAACTTTCTAGTATGGTAATAGTAGGACTTATAAGGGGAAATGTCTATGATGAGGAAGGGGTAAACTATGTGAAGGACCTACTCAGAGAGGTATGTAACTATGGGAAACAAAAAGATGTAAGGATTCTTTTGGAACCCATAAATAGGTATGAGGTTAACTGGCTTAATACTATAGAAGATACATATAACTTTATAAAAGAACTAAAACTAGAAAATCTTGGACTTCTCATAGACACTTTCCATATGAATATAGAAGAACCTTCGATTTCAAGCTCTATCTTTAGATTTAAAGATTTAATATGGCATGTGCATATAGCTGATAGTAATAGACTTTATCCAGGTGCTGGTCATATAGACTTTAAGGATATCTTTAGGGTCTTATCTAGCATAGGATATAACGGCTTTATCTCCGCAGAACTTATAAATAAGCCGGATATAGAAACCGCTATTACCAAGACTATGAAATTTCTAAATGGAATAATCTTTTAATAGGAGGGAATTTATGCGTGCAATAGTAAATTATGGTCCGCTTGATTATAGATTCGAGGATGTTCCAGACCCTGTTCCAGGTCCAGAAGAGGTGGTCATTAGGGTAAAGGCTAGTGGATTATGTGCTAGTGACCTTAAATGTTATCATGGAGGTCCATCTTTCTGGCAGGGTAATCCTCCATATGTAAAACCTCCGGTGATACCTGGGCATGAATTTGTAGGAGAGGTTGTTGCCCTTGGAGAAGGGGCAAAAGAAAAATATGGACTTGATATAGGGGATAAAGCGGTAGCTGAACAGATTCTTCCCTGCTGGGAATGTAGATTCTGTAAGACAGGGAAATACTGGATGTGTGAAAGAAACTATGTCTTTGGCTTTCATGGTGGGATTGATGACGGTGGTATGGCTGAGTATGCAAAATTCCCCAAAGGCTCTATCATTCACAAGGTTCCTAAAGAATTGCCGGATGAGTATGGAGCTCTTATAGAACCGCTATCCTGTGCGATACATGCGGTAGAAAGAGGAGAGATACAGCTCGGAGATACAGTTGTAGTCTCTGGTATGGGACCCATAGGACTTATGATGTTACAGATTGCAAAACTAAAAAATCCAGGACTTCTCATAGCATTGGACACAAGGGACTTTAGACTAGAAGTGGCAAAGAAGCTTGGAGCAGATATAGTAATAAATGTAACAAGAGAGGATGCTATAAAAAAGGTAAAGGATCTGACTGATGGCTATGGATGTGATGTGTATATAGAGGCCAGTGGATATCCCAAATCTGTCCCTCAAGGCTTGGATATGATTAGAAAACTAGGAACCTTTGTTGAATTTGGGGTATTTGCTGAACCAGTTCTTGCTGATTGGACGATAATTGGCGATAGAAAAGAGCTAAATATTCATGGTTCCCATCTAGGACCATATAGATATCCGCTCGCAATAGAATATCTTGCAAAGGGGATAATTAGGGGTGACCTTATAGTTACCCATAAGCTTCCATTAGAAAACTTTAAGGATGCCATTAAGATTGCCGAAGACCCGAACAGTAACTCTATAAAGATATTAATCATCCCTTAATATAGGAGGGATTTTATGTTTGTAAAATGGAGAATGACTCCAAACCCAATAGTTATAGACCCTGAGGTAAGTATACTAGATGCATTACACATTATGAAAGAGAATAAAGTAAGGAGACTCCCAGTAGTTGCCCATGGTAAGCTTGTTGGTATCGTTACAGAAAGAGACCTTAGAGAGTCTCCCTCTCTAAAAGCTACAAGCTTGAGCATATACGAGCTTAACTATCTACTAGCAAAGACCCCTGTAAAAGAGGTTATGACAAAGAACCCTATTACCGTTACACCAGATACTACTATAGAAGAGGCAGCGGTAATAATGAGAGATAATGAGATAAGTGGACTACCGGTTGTTGAAGATGGAAGAGTAGTAGGGATAGTTACTGAGACAGACATCTTTGATATGCTAGTAAAGTTATTGGGATTTAGGAAAGGAATTAGGCTAACGCTCTCTCTAGAAAATAGGATAGGAGCTATAGCAGACCTCACCAATGTATTCAAAGAATTAGGGATAAATATAATAAGTATTGTTGTCTTTGAAGAAGAGTATAAGGAGCAAGGGAATGTTGTAGTAAGGGTAGAAGTAGAGGATATAGATAGGCTAACGAAAGCCCTAGAATCTGCAGGGATAAAGATTGTCCATATTCTAAGATGAAGATAAAGGAAATAGAAGAGCTTGTTAGGGGCAAGATACAAAATGTATCACCTGAAGCTACTGTAGAGTCTATAGCTATAGATTCTAGAAATGTAACAAATAATAGTCTTTTTTTTGCACTAAAAGGAGAAAAGAATGATGGGCACAATTTTATCTCTCAGGCTATAGAGAATGGGGCTATTGGAGCGGTAATGCATAAAAAGCTTCCCTTCCCAGGAATTCTTGTAGAAGATACCACTCAAGCACTCTTTGATCTATCAAGTAGTATAAGGGAAAGATATCCAATTCCACTTATAGGGGTAGCGGGGAGTAGTGGTAAGACTACTACAAAAGAGCTTATATATTTAGTATTAAAAGAAAAATACAGGGTTATAAGGTCTGAAGGAAATCAGAATACAGAGTTTAGTCTACCTATTATGGTATTTAAGCCCCCTATATTTGATATAGCTATTGCTGAGCTTGGAATGAGAAAACCTGGAGATATGAAGCTATTAGCCAGGATAACTAGGCCTAATATAGTAGTATTTACACATCTAGATAAAGAACACTTAGAGTTCTTTGGTTCTTTTAGTGATGTAGTTAAAGAAGAGCTAAGTATTATAGATGAGATAAAAGACTTAGAGGTTGTATATAACCGGGATGATGAAAATTTAAAGGAGCTAAAGGGTTTAAGTTATGGTATCTTATCAGATGCAGATATTAGGGGTTTTGATATAAACGTTACCAAAGAAGGAACAAGGTTCAAAGTGAGATATCCAAATGGAGATATCTTTGAGGTAAAAATAGATGCATTTGGTAAGCATATAGTTGAGGATGTCCTTTCCGCACTGGCGGTTGGATGGCTGTTTAATATTCCTTTAGAAACAGCTATAAAAGGCGTAGAAGCATTTACTCCGCTATGGGGAAGGATGGAACCTATAAGGCTTAAAAATGGAACACTTATTATCTTTGATGGTTATAATGCCAATCCTCTCTCTATGAGGATGGCTATAGAGACCATTAATGATTTAGATTATAGTAAGAAACTCTTTATACTTGCAGATATGCTTGAACTTGGTAGTGAGACAGAATCCTCTCATAGGGAGTTAGGGGAAATATTAAAAAATACAGAGGGTGATATAATCCTCATAGGAGAAGCAATGATTAATACGTATAAGTTATTAGATGATAGGTCTATCTATTTTGAAAACCTTGAATCTGCTCTACCGTATATAAAAAATATTATCTACAATTATGATGTCGTACTCATAAAAGGTTCTAGAGGGATGAAGCTAGAACGTATACTAGAGGTGTTAAATACCTATGAGTATGGACATGGAAAGAGATCAACTAGTGAGACTAAATAGAATCTTGGGTATGGTAATAGAGTGTAATCAGGCTCTAGTTAGGGCAAAGGATGAAAAAGAGCTTATCGAAAATATCCAAGGGATTCTGAAAAAGGAGAGTTTTTCTTCAGAGATAACATGCGAACCTAAATCAGAGTTAACTACTTATAAAACACACCTAGTATTCCCATTAGTTATCAATAAAGAATCTTTTGGATGTTTTCAGGTCTATACAGACAAGCAACTCAGTGACATAGAATACACGGTTATGAAGGACCTCTCAGATGATATAGCCTATGGCATTAGTGCTTTAAGAAATAGAAAGGCTCTAGAGATATCAGAAAGTAGATATAAATCCCTATTTGAGAATGCTCCAGTGGCACTTTTAGAAGAAGATTTTTCCTCGGTAAAAGAGTATATAGATAAACTCAAACTCTTAGGTTTAGATATCAATAGCTTAAAAGAATACCTTGATAATCATACCGACGAGATTATGGATTGTCTAAACAGGATAAAAATCTTAGACGTTAATAGGGCATGTCTAGAGTTATACAAAGCCAAAAATAGAGATGAACTTCTAGGCTCTTTAGATGTCATTATAGGAGAAGAATCCAAAGAAATAGGGAAAAAATTTATTATAGCACTTTATAAAGGAGAGACTCAGATTGAAGGGGAGAATATTAACTATACCTTAGATGGTACTCCATTGATCGTTCATACTAAATCATTTGTCCTTCCAGGCTATGAGGATAGTTTAAAGAGGGTTATAGTTTCAGTCATAGATATAACAGAACAGAGAAATCTTGAAATTAACCTAAGGGAGAGTCGTAAAGAGATCAAGAATGCCCTTGAAGGTATGATAAAAGCCTTTTCTAGGACGATAGAGATTAAAGACCCATATACAGCAGGACATCAACTTAGGGTATCAAAACTTTCTACTAGGATAGCCAAAAGGATGAATCTAAAAGAGGAGGATATAGAAACGGTAGAAGATGCTAGTCTCTTGCATGACATAGGCAAGATAACAGTTCCGGCAGAGATACTCAATAAACCAGCCAGGCTTACAGATGTAGAATTTGAGATAGTAAAACTACATCCTCAGGCAGGATATGAGATATTAAGTGAGATCAAATACTTCTCACATATAGCAGAAATTATCTTACAACATCACGAAAGGCTAGATGGTTCGGGCTATCCCAAAGGACTTAAAGATGGAGAGATAGTTTTACCTGCAAGGATAATTGGAGTGGCAGATGTTGTAGAGGCTATGCTATCACATAGACCATACAGGCCTAGATATAATTTAGAAGAAGTTATAAATGAGCTAAAAAAAGGTAAAGGAATATTATATGAGCCAGAGGTCGTCAATATATGTGTAGAGATTCTTAAAGAAGGTTTTAGTTTTTAAAGATTTGGTGGTATACTATATTATAGAAGGATGGTGATGAAAATATGGCTATTTTCTGGTTGATAATTATTGGATTAATTCTTTATGCTATTACTATCTATAACCGTCTAATTACGCTTAAACACAGAGTAGACAATGCTTGGGCTCAGATTGATACGCAATTAAAAAGAAGATATGATCTAATCCCAAACCTTGTAGAGACGGTAAAGGCTTATGCTAGCCATGAAAGAGAGATATTTGAGAAGATAACAGAACTCAGATATAAGGCTATGAGCGCCGGCAACATATCTGAGGCATCTCAGGCTAACAATCAGCTTACTCAGGCTTTAAAAAGTCTCTTTGCTCTAGCTGAGGCATATCCAGATTTAAAGGCAAATCAAAACTTCCTAAATCTCCAGGAAGAGCTCTCAAATACAGAGAATAAGATTGCCTTTGCCCGTCAGTTCTATAATGATACTGTCTTAGAGT
>JAOACC010000037.1 GCA_026418035.1 bacterium | reverse complement strand
AGATGTGTATAAGAGACAGGGATAAACAGTGCAGATTATCAGATAGCTGGATATACCCTAGGAAGTCTGTATCCAGGTAAATTCTTGCTGACCTATTCTATGTTTATACTTCCAAATTCCACATCCTGCTACTACGGACCTCTTTGGGGTCTTTGGTACACTTCTAGAGGTAAAGCTGAAGGTGCTATAAAGCCAACAGGAGACGCTTTAAAGATGATAGCAAACTTCGATAAAATAATACTTTCTGTAAATCAGGAAGAAATAGATAAACTTACGGATGAAATTTTATATCTATGGGCAAAGAATTTATATGCTTTACCTGTATTAGGCTTCTTTTATACTCCAGTAGTAGTTAAAAATAACTTTAAAAATGTTCCAAGAGAGGGAACCTTGGCATTTCCATATATGAGTCCTGGATATATGAATCCAGAACAGTTTTTTATCAAAAAGTAATCTAATATTTGGGGGCAATGAATATATTGCCCCCTTTATTATTAATAATTAGGAGGGGTCTAATGACAAGAATTGGCATAGTAGGTTCTGATAATTCTCATGCAATAGCATTTTCGCAACTTACTAACCTACCAGAAGGGATAAAGGGGTTAAAAATAGAAGGAGCAAAGATTGTTTCTATATGGGGATTTGAGAGAAATAGAACAGAAGAAGTTGCTAAACTAGGTAATATTCCCGAAATAGTTCAATACCCTGAAGATATGATTGGGAAAGTAGATGCAGTTATGGTGGTATTAAGAGATGGTGCCTTACATTATAAATTTTCAAAACCATTTATTGAAGCTGGTATACCAACTTTCATAGATAAACCTCTAGAGGCATCTGTAGAGAATGCTAAGCGTATAATAGATTTGGCTAAAGAAAAAGGTACACTTATAACATCTTTTTCTACCCTTAGATTTGATGAGCCTATAGTAAAATTGAAAGAAGATCTATCTTCTAAGGGTCCCTTAACTGCCGGATTTGTATGTGGCCCGGCAGATATCTACAGTGAATATCAGGGAATATTTTTTTATGGAGTCCATATAGTGGAACTATGTCAAGAGATATTCGGTAGCGGGGTTGAAAGAGTTATGGCAGTAAATAATAACAATAATGTAGCAGTTACTCTAACCTATCCCGATGATAGAATAGTAGAACTTATGATGTTAGGGAATGCAGTCTATACGTTTACAATCTCAGCCTTTGGCAAAAATGGTTGGAATTATTGGGATGGTAAGCAAACACCCTCCCCATACTACTATGGTCTTTTAAAATTTCTAGAGATGATAAAAACTTCCAAATTACCAATAGATTATGATGATATGCTAGAGGTAGTCATAGTATTAAAGGCTATTGAGGTATCTTATCTTAGTGGAACCGAAATATATATTCAAGATATAGGGTGAAAGAATAGATGAGAGAATATTTCGATTTTAACGTAATGATAGGAAAAACTACAGTTGTCACTATAGACAATCTGTTAGATGTTAACAAATTAAATGAGGAGATGAATAGATTTAATATCAAAAGAGCATTAGTCTATCACAGCTATAGCAGAGACTATGATGCCTATTTCGGGGATAAGAAATTGGTAGAAGAGATTAAAGATTGTCCTAATCTCTATGTTACCTGGACTCTTCTACCAATTGATATTTTCCCAATTAACGCATCTGATAAGCTTTTAGAAGAGCTTAAAATTAACAATGTCAAGGCGGTTAGGTTTTTCCCAGACTTACATAATTTCTTATTAGAAGAGGAAGTAATAGGAGATCTATTATCCCTTTTAGAAGAGATAAAAATCCCTATATTAATGTCTCCAAATAGTACGGGCTGGAAAGATATATATAGCATGTTGAAAAATCACCCCAATATTAGATTGGTCTTAACAGATTTAACCTACAGACAGAGTTCTTACATCTTCCCACTTTTAAAAAGGTATAAAAATGTATATATAGAATTATCTGGATATATCACATTTCTTGGGATAGAGACTTTATATAAGAGATTTGGTGGAGAACGTATGCTTTTTGGAAGTAATCTCCCATATAAGAATCCAGGGTCTACGATATTCTATATAGAGAAGGCAGATATACCGGAAGAAGTTAAAAATTATATAGCATATAAAAATGCTGACAGACTTATTCAGGAGGTAAGTCTATGATAGATGCACATGCACATCTAGGGAAGTGGTATAACTTTTACTATGATGGGGGAGACTTCTTATCTATGGTAAAAATAATGGATAGGATAGGCATGGAATTTGCCTGGATAAGTGCTCTTATAGGAATAGGGCCTGACTACGAATTAGGTAATGAAATGGTTTTTGAAGCTATGAATGCTTTTCCAGATAGGTTCAAAGGATATGTTACATTGAGTCCTTACTTTGCAGGTAAGATGGAAGATGAGCTCAAAAAGAGAGCTTCACAGGGATTTATAGGAATCAAATTACATCCGGGAACACATCTGTACCCCATAGATGGGGTTAATTATCTATATGCATATAAGTATGCAGATGAGCACAGATGGCCTATCTTAATACATACATGGGGGGAAAGAGATGTAAGGACACTTATAGAAGTAGCTAAATCTTATCAAAATGCAATATTCATCATGGGACACTCAGGAGGAGACTTAAAATCAATGCTCCTAGCAGTAGATTTGGCAAAGAATGTCGATAATGTTTACCTAGATCTGACGGGTTCTGCTATGTATAACGGAATAATTGAGTATTACGTTGAAAGAATTGGCAGTGACAGGATTCTTTTTGGAACAGATTTTCCTTTTATAGACCCAAGACCAGCTATTGGCTGGGTGAAAGGTAGTAAGATATCCGAGGGGGAAAAATTAAATATATTAAAAAATAATGCAAAAAGAATTTTAAATTCAGCAAAGTAGCAATAATTGCGACGTGTAGGAATCTAGCTAACTAAAACAAAGGGGCAGGCTTTAGCCTGCCCCAAGCTTAATCTTATGGTCCCCAGAAAGGATAGGCATTACCAGATGTATGGTTTGTAAGTCTAGTCAAATTAGTCCCGTTAAGGTCCATGGTGTATATCTCCCAAGTAACCCCATCACGTTTAGATTGAAAAACAATCCTTGTACCTATTAGAGAAAAACATGGATACCAATCTTGATAAGAATCTTCAGTAAGCCTATTTTGATTAGAGCCATTCGCATTCATCGTATAAATCTCTTCACTTCCATCACGCATAGATGTAAAAACTATCCTTGTCCCATCTAGAGAGAAACGAGGAAACCAATCATTAGAATTGTTGTCAGTAAGCTTAGTCAGGTTAGAACCGTTTATATTCATTGTATAAATTTCATCATCCCCATCACGGTCAGATACAAAAATAATCTTTTGTCCATCTGGGGAAAAGGATGGAAATCTATCATAGCTAGAATGATTGGTAAGATTAGTAAATTGAGGATGGGAAATAACTGTGGAATCATAAAGATAGATTTCCCCATTCCCATCTCTATTAGAATAAAATACTATCTTCTTTCCGTCTGGAGAAAAATTGGGATAATAATCCCAAGCCGAATTATTTGTAATTCTGACTTGGTTTGTGCCGTCTCTATTCATCGTATAAATCTCTGGATTTCCATCTCGATCAGAAACAAAGACAATTTTTGAACCATCCTTTGAAAATGAGGGATAATAATCATTAGCTTGGTTATCAGTAATTTTAGTCAAATTAGATCCATCTGGATTCATTATGTAGATTTCAAGGTCGCCATCTGTATCACGTGCACTAGCAAATATAATCTTTCCTAAATTCAATACAGGCTCTGGATTACAACTGTCACAGCCATAAAGCCCCATAAGAAAGAGACTTGGAACAATAAAAAATGCCAAAAATTTCATAAGTCTTTTCACGTTCTTTCTCCTTTCTATAAAGATAAAATTTTAAACTTTAGAGACAAGATAAAGAATAAATTTTAGAATACTTAAGAACTCTTTCTCTTAAAATCCAAATCCTCTCGGAAAAACAAGAGATATTCCATATTTTATATCGTTTTCCCCACTCCCAACTCCTTTCATTATCCTGTCTCTAAACATACTATACTATAAGAATATGCTTAAGTCAAACCCACCCTAATCTAAGGGGTTTTCTATTATCAGAATTTATTAATTCATTTTTAGCGAAGAATTGAATTCTACCCTAAGGATTCATCATTTATCTTGTCATAAAGCCAATCTGCACTATGTGTACCTTTTACAACTGTATTCATCTTAGAATCTAAATGTTATAATATAAGGGCTTAGAGTTAGTAAAAAGACTACATTAAATATAAGAGGTGATTTTTTGTTAACAATAAGAATAAGAGACCTTTCCAAGTCTTACGGAGAAAGGACTCTCTTTGAGAAGTTTTCTCTTGATATCCATGCTGGAGATAGAATAGGAATTGTTGGCCCTAACGGAACAGGTAAGACTACCCTTCTAAAGCTTATACTTAACATCTTGGAACCTGACAGGGGGTATGTAGAAGTATCTGGGAAAATTGGATACTTACCTCAAGATTTAACACTACCTGAAAATAAATTAGTTAGAGAGTGTTTCAAAATCCACTCTTCAAGCGCTATTTTAAAGCGGATGGGACTAAGAAAAGATATACTTGATTCTCCTTGTAAAGTCTTAAGTGGAGGAGAGAAAACAAAACTAAAATTGGCAGAGCTTTTAGAAGATAAGCCAATAATTCTTATCTTGGATGAACCAACTAATCACATAGATATAAAAGGAATAGAATTTCTTGAGGAAGAGCTGAATAAATTTAGTGGAACGCTATTAATAGTATCTCACGATAGGTTTCTCCTAGATAAGGTTACCAATAAGATTATCGAAATCTATAGAGGCAAGATAAGTTTATATACTGGTAATTACTCTAACTATGCCCAAAAGAAAAAAGAAGAGCTAGAAAGAGCTTGGCAAGAATACGAAAGATACACTGAAGAAAAGAAAAGACTAGAGGAGGCTAGCAGAAAGATAAAGGAAAGAGCTCAATCTGTAGGGAGGATAAAAGATAAAAAAGACTCTTTTTGGCGGTACTCTAAAGATTTCTATGGAAGAAAAGCCTCTAAAGTGGCTAAGATTGGCAAATCTATAGAAAAACGTATAGAAAGATTGGAGGCTAAAGAAAAGCCTTTTGAGGAGCAACATATCAAACTTGAATTTGACTCTAAAGATGAAGGGTTAGATACCATAATCCGATGTACTGCTTTATCTAAATCATTTGGCAATAAGCTACTTTTTGAAAATGCCGATTTATCTGTAAAAAATGGACAAAAGATAGCATTATTGGGTAATAATGGGGCGGGAAAGACTACATTACTGCGTATAATTTTAGGGGAAGAATCTCCAACTAAGGGTGAAGTTTGGATATCAAAATCGGCTAAGATTGGTTATTTAGAACAAGAAATTAACCTTCTTAATCTAGAGAATACAATTATAGAAGAGGTAAAAAGAGCATCTAATTCTGATATAACAACTATAAGAACACTCTTGGGTTGTCTTTTATTCCTTGAGGATGAGGTTTTAAAGCCTATAAGCTCATTAAGCATGGGAGAAAGAGTAAGAGTTACACTTGCAAAATTAATTCTTGGCGGATTTAACATCTTACTTATGGATGAGCCCACCAATTTCCTTGATATAAGCTCTAGAGAAGTCATAGAAGAGGCATTAAAATGGTATAAAGGTAGTATAATATTTGTTTCACATGATAGATACTTTGTGTCTAAAATTGCAGATACAATCTGGGAGATAGAGAATTGTAGAATAACGGTTTATCCTGGAGATTACGAATATTATCTCTTTAAAAGATCTAGATTAAGAGATGGAGAGATTAAAGATAAGATACTCTTATTAGAGGTACAGCTTTCAAAAATAATAAGCGAATTAAGTAAGGAAAAGGACGAAAATAAAGAAGATCTAAATAGAAGATTTATAGAATTAAGTAGTGAGATCAATAGATTAAAGTCTATGATAAAATAAAGGATTACTAAAACTGAGCCTATAGGAGGTAGATAAAATCTATGGAGACAGTATTATCTAATTGGAAATTATTTCTTCCAATACTTATTTTACAAATAGGACTTCAAATATATGCTTTAATTGATCTAATTAAGCGTTCAATAGAAGAAGTTAGAGGACCTAAGATTCTTTGGGGTATAGTTATAATTGCATTTCAAATATTAGGAGTAATTATCTATCTTATATTTGGAAGAAGGCAATGAGTATTATAACTACAGAGAGACTCTGTAAATATTTCAAGGGCAAAAAGGCTTTAGACAATTTAAATCTAGAAATCCCTAAGGGTATTATATTTGGGTATCTTGGTCCAAATGGAGCTGGAAAGACAACTACAATAAGAGTCCTTTTAAACTTAGCAAAACCAACAGGGGGAACTGCCTATATATTAGGTGAAGATATAAGAAAAAGTAGGAATTATCTAAGGAAGGTAGGATTTCTTCCTGATGTTCCAAACTTCTATAACTTCTTTACTGCAAGAGAATTTCTCTCATTTATAGCGGATATAACAGATATAGAAAATCCAAAGAAGAGGATAGAAGAAACTCTAGAATTGGTAGGACTAAGGAATGAAAAGAGTAGAATAGGAACTTATTCCAGGGGAATGAAGCAAAGACTCGGTTTGGCACAAGCACTTCTATCAGATCCAGAACTTCTCATACTAGATGAACCAACCTCTAGCCTAGATCCACAGGGTAGGAAAGAGGTTTTAGATCTAATTTACTCATTAAAGAGCACTAAGACTGTATTCTTTTCTACCCACATACTCTCCGATGTGGAAAGGATATGTGATAGAATAGGTATTTTAAAGGAAGGAAGATTACTTTTAGAAGATAGTATAGAGAATATTAAAAAAAGATACTGGAAAAGAAGAATCTTGATAGAGGTAGATGACTTAGAGAAATTTTTGGAGAGGATAAAGGAAAGTCTAAAGCCAAACTCTGTAGAGGTTAAAAATAGTAGTGTTGTTATAGAAGTCTTAGATATCCAGTATACACTAAAAGAGATTCCTAAAATTGTTGTTCAAGATGGTCTTTTATTAGAAAAACTTGAGATACTAGAACCTTCGCTTGAAGATATATTCTTGGAGGTAACAAGTGGTGCTTAAATTAATAAAAAAAGAGTTTTATGAGTTCAAAAAAACAGGAAAACTCATAGCTATAATTATTACCTTCCTTCTCTTTTCTATTATGAGTCCTATAACCGCTAAGGTTATGCCAGAATTGATAAAGTCTATAAGTTCGGAAATTACTATAATAGTTCCTCCTCCTACTTGGAAGGATGCATTTTTACAATTCTTCAAGAATCTAAATCAGATGGTATTTTTAATCGTAGTCTTACTCTTTATTGGAAGTGTTGCAGAGGAGAAAAATCGTAAGACTGCAGGACTTATTGTAAGTAAAGGGGTAGATAGAAAAAAGTGGATTCTAGCAAAGTTCTTCTTCCAGATATCTTTAGTCTTTATATTGACCTTAATAGCTTTCTTCCTATGTTACTATTACTCAGTAATACTCTTCCCTGATACTAACTTCGAAATACCTTTACAGAGTTGTATATTATTCTTTATCTATATGACATTTATTGTTTCTCTAACTATATTTTCAAGTTCATTAGGAAATAATATCATTCAGGCTGGTGGAATATTTATCGTTATATTTATAATTCTCGGCATATTAAATATGTTTCCATCTATAAAAAACTATAATCCAATATATTTATCATCCTTGGAAAACCAATGGATAACAACTGGTATAAAGTGGAGCTCTGCTCTAAAAACTACGATATCTAGTATCATATTGTCTATCTTGCTAGTATCTATAGGGGTATATTTATTTAACTCCCAAGAACTAGAGTAAAAATTACATATATATGTATCGCTTTATCTTCTGTGTAGGGGTCTTTTCAAATTCCTTTTCTACTATGTTAAAATCTTTAATCTGAGAAAAGGTAGGAAGTCTCTTATTCGTTTCTTTTATAAGGTCATCAAAATACTTCTCAAGTCTTTCTCTTGCCTGATTAGATTCGATCTCAAGAAGTTTCAATTCAGTATTTAAAAAATCGTAATCAGGATATATATAGGCTACTAATTTCCCTTCCCTTTCTAATACTAAAGCCTCTAAGACTCCTCTATTTTCACATAGAACCTGTTCTATTTCTTCTGGATATATATTTTCTCCACTAGGACCTAGAATAACATTTTTCAATCTCCCTTTAAGATACAGATAATTATCCTTATCTATATACCCTAAGTCACCAGTTCTCATCCAACCATCTGGAGTAAATAACCTTCTCGTTTCTTCTTCATTCTTATAATACCCCCTAGTGACCATAGGACCTTTTACTAAAACTTCCCCAACACCAGTTACTGGGTCTGGATTATCTATTTTTATCTGTGCTCCCTTTATAGGGTATCCACAACTTTGAAATCTCTTTTTATCAGGCATAGCAAAGGTGATTAGAGGGGCACATTCTGTCATACCATATCCTACAGCGCTAGGAAACTCTCCTTCTAAAAGGAATAGATCTACGTCAGGGCTAAGAGGAGCTCCTCCAATACATATAAGCTTTATATTACCACCAAATGCTTCCAGAAGAGACTTGCAAGCCTTTTTATGGAGAAGTTTTCTAAGAGGTTTAATCTTAGTCGCTCCCTTTAAGAGAATATTATCCTGCAATTTAGGTAATACACTCTTTTTATATATCTTCTCTATTACTAATGGAACCATCATAACCATAGTCGGCTTTACCTTCTCGAAAGCTTTTAGTAAAACCTTAGGGCTAGGTTTCTGCTTAAGATAGTATACACTTGCACCTCCAACCATAGAGAGGAGCAAGGTAAAGGTACATTCATAAGTATGAGATGACGGAAGAATAGAGAGGAATCTATCATTACTGTTAATCTCTATATATTCTAACGCTGCCAAGATGTTCCAGTAGATATTTTTGTGTGTAAGCATAACTCCCTTGGACCTTCCAGTAGTCCCAGATGTATAGACTATCGCTGCAATATCATCTGCCTTTGGGATGTATTCCTTAGACTCAAGTTTTATCTTGTTTCTACGCTCAAAAAATAGCTGATCTATTCTATTCTTAAATTCTAGAAATCTACTCTTTAACTGTGATTTTACCTCTTTAACATCTTTTATCTCTACCTCTCTAAAATCATCTAACAGATAGATCTTCTCTAGGTAGGGTAAGTTGCCTTCTTCTATCTTTTCAAGTAGTGAAGAAGAGACAAAAAGGATTCGCGATTCAGACATATTTATGATATTAGAGATACTAACACTATCAAATTCATGTAAGATAGGAACGATTATAGCTCCATATGTTACAATTGCCATATAGACAAGACCCCAATTTATAGAATTTTCTCCAAGAAGTGCAACTTTATCTCCAGGTTTTATGCCATTTTCTTTCAATATACTCTTTATACCCTGAATTCTATCTTTAGCCTCTCCATAAGTAACAGAAGCAACTACTTCACCTTCATCAAGTTCGCAAAGGAAGGTATTATCTTTATACCTATCAAGACACACCTCTATATATGTCCCCAAAGCATCTATATTATCGTAAAACATAATTCACCTCTCTTTTGATCTTACCTAAGAATAGCTCTTTATAAATTTACTTAAAATAGATCTCAACTTCTTTCTATCTTCGCCTATAACTAACAACATAATAATACTATAAATAAATATCCCTAGCAATATAAGAACAACTGTCTTTAAAAATTCACTTCCAATAAAATTTAAGCAGGTTTTAGAGAGATGTAAAGCGACTCCCATTACAAGAGAAGAAAACAAAATCTTAATAAAGTCAAAAATTAATTTTCTTCCGCCTATACATCTAAGTTTCTTTCTTAATAAAATTAATAATAGAATAAAGGAAAATATACTGGAGATAGAAGTTGCTAAAGCTAATCCAGAGTGAGCCATTATCCTTATCAAAATGGCATTAAGACATATATTTAGCCCCACAGCTAAAAAACCAACTATTACAGGGGTGACTGTATCCTGAAAAGAATAAAAAGTTCTAGCAACTATAGGACTAGCAGAAAAGGCAAATAGACCTATAGAATAATATCTAAGTGCACTAGCGGTAAGAATCGTAGCCTTACTATCAAAAGCTCCCCTCTCAAAAAGAAGCGTAATTATCTCCTTGTCTAAAACTATAAGACCGATACTTGCTGGAATAACTATCATCCAGGTAAATCTAATAGCTTTATTAAGTAACTCTATAATCTTATCATTTTCGCCCTCCACTACCAGTTCAGAAGTAGTAGGATATATAGCTACAGAGAGAGAACTGGCAAAGAGTGAAACAGGAAGGTCTTTTACCCTTGCACCAAAATTTAGTGCAGAGATAGAACCTTCTGGCAGTCCAGAGGCAAAAATCCTATCGATTATAGTATTTATATAACTAACACTAGTCCCAAGTAATATAGGAATCATAAGATAAAATGTCTTCTTAACTGCTGGATGAGAAAAATCTATGTGCCACTTTATATACGGTAGTCTACTTTTCAAATAAATAAGAACCAAAAAAACTTGCAAAAATACGCCTAAAACATTACCCAAAGCAAGGCTAAGTGGAGGAAGGTTTCTACCTAGAATTAAAATGGAGAGGATTATACATATATTATGGAGAAGACCGCCTATTCCAGGAACTAAAAACTGTTTATATGACTGAGAAAGACCGGTAAGGATTCCCAGAAGCCCATAAAATAAAAGAGAAGGAAGTAGCATTCTAGTCATTAAAATAGCCAATTCTAGTCTGTCGCTTGGAAAGCCGGGAGCTATCAATCTTAAAAACTGCTCTGTAAAAAAGTAAGACAGGAATAATACTATAATTAGATATACTAAAGACACACTAAGAACAGTATTTGCAGCATACCAAGCCTTGCCTTCTCCATTCTTTTCCTTCTCCTCCAAAAATACGGGTATAAAAACAGTAGTCAGGGCTCCACTTACCAGTCCAGCTAAAGTTAATGGAAGTACCTGGGCAACCAAATATGCATCCGTTACTGCTTTAGCTCCAAATATATTTGCTATGACGACCTCTCTAAAGAAGCCTAAAATTCTACTTACAAATGCTATAACAGTAAGTAAGATTGTTGCCTGTAATATTGACTGCTTATGTATGTTAATCATAAAGAATGAATAGTTTCCTCAAAGATTCTTCTATAAAATTCCAATTTCTCCTTAGTATTAGCCTCGAACCTTAATACAAGAGCAGGTTGTGTATTGCTTGCCCTTATAAGGCTCCAACCATCTTGAAATTCTACTCTTAACCCATCAATAGTTACAACCTTAACTATATCCTCAGCTACCTCTGGGAACTTACTCTTAAATCTTGGCAAAAATTCTTCTACTATCTGAAACTTTCTCTCTTCTGGACAGTCTACCCTTATTTCTGGAGAAACATATACTTCTGGCAGGTCCTTTAAAAGGTCTGAGAAAACAAAGTTAGGATTATTAAGCTTTTCTCGAGCTATTATCTCTAGAATCCTTAGAGTTGCATATATAGCATCATCATATCCAAAATATCTATCATTAAAGAACATATGACCACTCATTTCTCCAGCCAAAAGGGCAGATTCTTCTCTTAATTTCTTTTTAATTAGAGAATGACCTACTGGAGAAAGAATGGGAATCCCTCCAAGCTTTTCAATCCCATCAAACAGGGTCTTAGATGCTTTAACCTCACTTATTATCTTTGCCCCAGGATTATTCTTTAATACTTCTTTGGCAAATATATAAGTTAATTTGTCTCCATAGACAACATTACCATTCTCGTCTACAATCCCTATTCTGTCTACATCACCATCATAAGAAATCCCTAAATCAAGCCTATGTTCTTTCACTATTTTTATTAGATCTTCTAACGTCTCCAATAATGTGGGATCGGGATGATGATTTGGGAATCTACCATCTGGTTCTGAGTAAAGTTCAACTAAAGATATATTTAGTTCTTTAAGTATCTGTGGAACTATAAGACCAGCACATCCATTCCCACTATCAATTCCTATCTTTATTAACCCAGAAGTTATCCTTCCCAGCGGCCCCTTTCTAAATTCTTCTACAAGAAAATCTCTATAAAGAGATAATATGTCAAAAGATTCTATATATCCTTTCTCGAAGTTAAAATCTATCTTCTCGCTTTCAACATCTTTTGCTATCTCATAAAGCTTCTGTATCTCATCACCAAATATAGTCTCTTTCCCAACACATATTTTTAATCCATTAAATTCTGGAGGGTTATGGCTTGCAGTAATCATTAGTCCTCCATCTATATCTAGCTTAAAGAGAGAGAAATACAAAGCAGGCGTCGGACAAACACCAATATCTATAACATTAATACCACCTGCATTTAATCCTTTGACAAGCCCATCAAAAAGGGTCTTAGAGTGTAGCCTTACATCTCTTCCAATAGATACGGTATACTGTTCCTTAGTTATTTTGTTTCTTAGATATATACTGTAGGCTTTTCCTATAGTTTCCATTATCTCTGGAGTAATTTCTCTACCAAACTCACCTCGTATATCATACATACGAAAGATAGTCCTATCCAGCATAAAAAGCATCCCTCCTTTCCATATGTAATAACAATAATTAGTATAACATAAAAGAAAAAGGGCGAGCAAAATGCTCGCCCTCTAAGTATATTCATTAATTACTGCTTGAAGAAGAACTGCTCAGGTCTAGCATTCTTAGGAGACCTAAGGGTATCATCCCAAATAATACCATCGGGGACGTTTCTAAAATTATTCTTTACTACAACTGGTTGAGGTAATTCACCAACAATTCCTATCATCCAGATATTCCTCTTGTGAAGATTGATAATCTCTTTGAAGAATCGATTTCTTTGCTTTTCATCTGCTGTTGCCTTTGCCTTGTCCCAAAGTTCATAAATCTTTTTAATATCCCCCTTAGGTTCTTCTCCACCTTTACCACCTGTAGAGTACCACTGACCGTAAAGTGGAGCCCAAGGTCCATCGGTAACTGTTCCCAAAAGTCTTCCAGGATCAGATATTACCGCCGCATTCCTATCAAAGTTCCATACACCAATCTCTAAATCTCCAGCATTACACCTAGTAACATATAGAGACCTCTCAACTGGCTGTAGAGCAACCTTTACCCCTACAGACTCCCAATATTTCTTTACCATCTCAAGGACATCAGACCAGGCACCAAATATACCACTTGGGAAGGTTATAGTTAAAGCTAGAGTCTTTCCATCCTCTCTCAACCTAAACCCGTCTTTATCTCTTTTATTAAGGCCAATTCTATCTAAAATCTCATTAGCTTTCTTTGGATCATACTCTGCGTAGATCTTCTCCCACTCTGGATCATAGAAAGCAACACCACTAATCAAAGAACATTGTCTAGGTTTACCCATACCTAGGTATACAAGCTTCCAGATTTCCTCTCTATTAATAGCTATAGATAAAGCCTGTCTAAATCTTCTATCTTCAAATAATTTACGAAGGACAGGATCTTTAACATTCTGATTTAAGCATATCATAACATCAGAGCCTACGCCTTGTTTCCAGTTAAGAACCCTATAATTACCTTTAGCTCTATTCTCCATAAGGAGTGTATAATCGGGAAGACTGATATGTCTTGCCTGCATATCTATCTCACCAGCAACCGCTTTTATAGTGATTACTTCTCTATTTTCTACGAGGGCATGAGCTACCTTATCAATATAGGGTAACTGATTACCTGCTGGATCTATCTTAAAGTAATATGGATTTCTCTCAAATATCATAGTAGTAGCGGTTGGAAGGGTAGTGTTTTTCCAAGGATGTAAGACTGGGAGTTCAGGATTTTGTAGCCAAGCGTTAGAGTTACTTACTCTAGCATCAAATAATTGATACCAGAACTGGAATCCTGCATCTTTTGCTTTCTTTTCTAACTCTTCTTTTGCAACATACTTTATATGGAACTGCTTACCATAATGTTTTGGCAGAAAGAATTGATTGCCTCCAGATTTGCATATATTTATAAGGAATAGAGGGCTCGGCTGTTCAAATTCTACCCTAAATGTATAGGTATCTATCTTCACTATCTTACAAGGTTTACCACCAGCCATAAGCCAAGTTGGAACATTCGGTGTGAGCTCTTTATTTAATATTAAATCTTCATACCAGAACATTACATCTTCGGTTGTTAATGGGGTTCCATCTGACCATTTAATGCCTTCTCTAATCTTAAATGTATAAACCTTAGCATCTCTAGAGACTTTCCAACTTTCCGCTATATTTGGCAATACCTTTGTTCCGCCTTTATCGAACATAACTAGATGCTCATGACAGATCTTATTTGGTCCCCATTGATCGGAAAGACCAACCCAAGCCCTACGCCAAGTTCCACCATACTGACCAATCTCTTCTACAGGTGTTACTACTAAAGGATTCTTTGGTAGTCTTTGTTCCACTGAAGGAAGTTTCCCTTGTTTTACTAATTCTGCTAGCATTGGTGCTTCATTAAACTTAGTAACCTTCTTTCCTGTTAACTTTTCATAATCTGAGAGGTTATAGTATTCTCCAGGAAGAATTTTTTCCTGAGAAAATACTATACTACAAGTGCTTACAAGTAAACCCAAGACCAAAAATAACACTAAACCAGTTTTTAAAAGCCTCATACTCATACCTCCTTTTTAGTTTTATTCAAATAACCATATTTGACAAAAGCCCTACAGGCAACATCCTGCCAGTAAGGATCAAGGCCTAAAGCCTCGTTAGACTGATAGTAACCGGCTATAAATCCACCATTAAAACAACCCAACTTTTCTATCATTTCTTTAGCAAACTCTTCTATTAGTCTTTCATTTTTTTGAGGTAGTATCTGTTGTATATCTACCGGACACCAGAAATTAACCTTACCACCAAAATCTCTAGCCAGATTATCTACTCCATGTAATGCCGGCTGATCAAACTGAAGGACATCTATACCAACCTCTATCAAGTCTGGAATTATCTCATAGATATGTCCACAAGAGTGCATAAAGACATAAAGACCAAGTTTATGAGCGGTATTACAGAGTTGAACAAAACCAGGCTTAAATAATTCTCTCCAAGATTTAGGTGAAACTAAAAGTCTATCTTGAGTTCCCCAATCCTCAGCGAACATAACAGCATCTGCCCCAACTTTGGCAAACTTTTCTATTACAATTTCAAGTAGGTCAGCAATACTTTTAAGTAATCTAGCTACATTTTCCTTTTCTGCAGCTACATCTAATAAAAAGTTATCCATTCTTCTCAGATATCTAGCAATACTAAATGGAAACCCAGGAAGAAATCCTATATGAAACTTATCCGGCGTCTCTTTAAAAATCTTCCTTGCAGGTTCATATCTTGACTCCAAGTCTAGAGGTGGAAATTCATACGTATCTAACTGATTCCAATCCTCTATAGCTCCCTTCACAACTTCCCCCTTTGAATACGCTTCAAGTCTAGCCCAAGTATTGCCCCATTCGTCTACTCTTTCCCATCTATTATTACCCTTATAGACCCATTCTTCACTCACATAAGGATTCGGTCCCAAGCCTACCCCAATTACATCATTCGGATATGGTGATGGTAAGGTCATAGGTATCCTTTCAGGTCCTTCAAAATTTAAACTTTTTAATACTATTTCTCTACTAGTCATCATACCTCCATACTTGAATTTAAGGAGAGAGGTCATCAACCTCTCTCCATTAGATTACTTAGTTTTAAAGAAGTATTGTTCTGGGAAAGTATTACCTTCTGTAAGCTGTAGCCAATCTTGAATGGCATCTTCAGGAACATTTCTAAAGTTATTCTTTACTATTACTATCTGGGGTAAAACACCAACTATACCTATAACCCAGAGATTTTTAGCATTTAATCTCATAATTTCATGAGCATAGTTTGTTCTAGCTGTCTCATTGGTAGTACTCTTAGCCTTATCATAAAGCTGATATATCTTCACTATATCCTCAGGAGGCCTCTCTCCCTCTTTGCCTCCAGTCCTATACCATCTCCAATATTCATTGGCGTTGTTAGGTGGTGTTCCACTTGGCATACCTGGAACCCAGTAAAGTGGTTCTACCAGAGGGGTAAAGCATCTGTCCATAGTCCATATGCCGATATCTAATTCTCCAGCTTGCGCCCTAGTAGTAAACAGGTCTCTACTCTCTTCTTTAAGGAGGGTCTTTATGCCAATAGCCTCCCAATATTTTTTCACCATTGTAACAACATCTGTCCAAGGTCCAAATATAGGTGCATATTCTATAGTTACTGTTAAGGTCTTTCCATCGGGTCTTAATCTAAAACCTTCCTTATCTCTCTTTGTTAGTCCAATCTTATCTAGCAATTGATTAGCCTTTGCTGGATCATACTCTGCATAAGCCTTTTCATACTCTGGTTTATAATATGGACATTGAGGAATAACAGCTGCCTGTCTAGGCTTACCCAGACCAAGATAAGCTATCTGATTTATCTCTTCTCTATTTATAGCCAAAGAGAGAGCTCTTCTAAAATCAATGTTTTCAAAAAGTTTACGAAGTACCTGATCTTTATGATTAAGGTTAGGCATAAGTAGAGCATTAGAGCCTTCAGCAGAGGTCCACTTTAAAACTCGATAGTTCCCCTTATCTTTATTCTCCATAAACAAAGTATAGTTCGTCCATGATATATGTCTAAATTGCATATCTATTTCTCCCGCCATAGCTCTCATATTAAGAATTTCCATATTTTCAACTATACTGAAGCTTATCCTATCTATATAAGGCAGCTGATTTCCAGCAGTATCAACTTTCCAATAGTATGGATTTCTTGTAGCAATAACAGTAGAAGAAGGGGGAGGAGTAGTTATTACCCACGCCCATATCTTCGGACAATCTGCATTCTGCCAACTCTGTTTATTAGAGAATAACTGATGCCATAACTGAAAACCAGCCTCTTTTGTCATAGTCTCTAGCTTTTCTTTAGGAGTATAGCTAATATGAAATTGCTTTAAATAATGAGCAGGATACTGAGTAATACCCAAGGCATTTGGTCCTGCTAGTATCTGCATAAATAATCCATAAGGAGCATCAAATTTGAATCTGATGGTATAATCATCTATTTTTTCAACCTTACCAGGTTTACCCTCTACTGTAAGCCATACAGGAAAAGTGGGTGTAAGGTCTTTATTTAATAAGACGTCTCTATACCAGAACATTATATCTTCTGCTGTAAATGGCTGACCATCTGACCATTTTATACCTTTTCTTAGGTAGAAAGTAAAGGTTCTACCGTTATCCTCTATCTTCCACCTAGTAGCCACATTCGGGATAACCTTCTTACCGTCAGCGCTCCACCGGACAAGATTCTCATAGGTGAGTCTACTACTAATTATTCCGACATCGCTAACCCCAACTGCAACTCTCCTCCAAGTTCCTCCATACTGTCCAATCTCTTCAAGAGGAGCAACTACCAGCGGTTCTTGAGGAAGTCTCTGTTCTACAGGAGGAAGCTTTCCCTGTTTAACAAGATCAGCTAACATCGGAGCTTCATTAAACTTATCAATCTTCTTTCCAGTTGCTTTCTGATAGTCCTGCAGACTATTGTAAACCTGAACACTAATAACCTTCTGCTGTGCTATAGCCAAGTTACTAAAAGTTAAATTAAATAAATTCAAAACTAATAAAAATATCAAGAAACATTTAAAAACTCTCATATTTTACCTCCTCTTCATTAGCATTCTCTATAGTTTACAAAACCACACCATATGCTAACCTCTATCTACCCCAATCTAGGATAATCTTTAATATCCCATATTAGCTTCCTCTCTATCACCCTCTTTCCCAGTTTTAAAACCGATTGCATTATAATTATATCTTGTAAAATACATTCTGTCAACTATACGACATAACGTGACTGTTACAGCTCGGAGATATTACTTTAATCTAGATTTATAACATCAATTTTGTTTTCCTTTAAGTTATAATAAAAAATAAATATCTTAGGAGGTAAAAATGGAACCAGAAAGACTTGTAGATGAGGCAAGAAAGATTGTTGGAGAATTTAGGCTTTCCAACGAATATTCATCAGCCGGTTCTGTAGGATGCGCTCTAATTACAAAAAGAGGAAATATCTACACTGGTATATGTATTGATTTGCCTAGTGGTATTGGTTTTTGTGCAGAACATTCAGCAATTGCCGAAATGTTAAAACATAGAGAAACGGAGATAGAGATGATAGTAGCGGTCACAAGAGATAGTATTTTACCACCCTGTGGAAGATGTAGGGAAATGATGTATCAAGTAAATAAGAATAATTTAAGGACAAAGGTTATAGTTGATTATGATAAGATTGTATATCTGGAGGAGTTACTACCATTTAGATGGATTTAGTGTTAGAGAATTTGAGACTCTAATATATATAAGTATGTATAAAAATCTGATAGAATAATATCAAAAATTACATTTGGGAGGGTTAATATGGAGAAAAGACTAAATGACTGGGAAAACCTTAAGGTACTACAGAGGAATAGACTGAAGAGTAGAGCTTATTTTATTCCTTATCCTGATGTGGACTCTGCCTTAACATTTCAGAGAGAGATGAGTGAAATGATAAAAATCCTAAACGGCAAATGGAAATTTCATTATGCTCCTTCGCCTTATGAAGCACCTAAAGACTTTTATAAAGAAGACTATGATGTAAGCAATTGGGATGAAATAAGAGTTCCTAGCAATTGGCAGATGGAAGGATATGGACATCCCCACTATACTAATGTTATGTATCCTTTTCCTGTAGACCCTCCTAGAGTCCCATCAGAAAATCCAACCGGTTCTTATCGTAGAGAATTTTATATAAGTGATCTAGAAGGTAAAAGAATTATACTTAGATTTGAAGGAGTAGATAGCGCTTTTCATGTATGGGTAAATGGAAATGAGGTAGGTTATAGTCAAGGTAGTAGACTACCCTCAGAATTTGATATAACCTCGTATGTAAGAGAGGGTAAAAATATACTAGCAGTAAGAGTATATCAATGGTCTGATGGAAGTTATTTGGAAGACCAAGATATGTGGTGGCTGAGTGGTATATTTAGGGATGTTTACCTTATAATAAGACCAGATATCTATATAAGGGATATCTTTATAGTTGGAGATTTAGACGAAAGATATGAATCTGGAGTGTTAAGAGTTAAAGTAGATCTGATAAACACAAAAGGGAAGGACCTAGAAAATTACAAGATATCATTTACATTTCTTGATGAGGGATATAAGCTGATAAAAGAGGCAGAAAAGGAAATTTCTCTTAAGTCTTTAGAAGAAAAGAACATAGAGATAGAATTTCCCATAGATAATCCAAGGAAGTGGTCGGCAGAAGACCCATATCTCTATAATCTTGTAATAACTTTAAAGGATGAAAAAAATAACATTCTTGAAGTAATACCTAATAAGGTAGGTTTTAGAAAGGTTGAATTAAAGGATGGGCTCTTTTTAGTAAATGGGGTGCCTATTAAGTTAAAGGGAGTAAACAGACATGAACATCATCCCGATTTTGGAAGAGCGGTTCCTATAGAGTGGGCTGAACAGAGTATAATTTTGATGAAAAGACATAACATAAATACAGTTCGCACCTCTCATTATCCAGATGATCCTAGATTCTATGAACTATGCGATAAGTATGGGATATATGTTATTGATGAGACAGACCTAGAATGTCACGGTTTTGCATTTGCAGGAGATATAAACAGAATCAGCAATGATCCAGAATGGCAAGAAGCCTATATAGATAGAATAGAAAGGACTGTTCATAGAGATAAGAATCATCCCTGTGTTATATTTTGGTCGTTAGGGAACGAATCAGGATTTGGAATTAACCATGAAGCAATGGCAGAATGGTGTCGTAAAAACGATCCAACAAGACTAATTCACTATGAAAGAGACACTTCTGCTAAAGTAGCTGATGTAGTAAGCACTATGTATACTCCAGTAGAAAAACTAGAGGAATTGGGCAAATTAACAGATATGGGGAAACCTCATATACTATGTGAGTATGCTCATGCTATGGGCAATGGACCTGGAAATCTTAAGGAATACTGGGAGGTCTTTTACAAGTATAAGAGACTCCAAGGTGGATGCATATGGGAATGGATGGACCATGGAATAAGGAAGAAAACTCCTGATGGAAAAGAATACTTTGCCTACGGTGGAGATTTTGGAGATGAACCTAACGATGGAAACTTTGTAATAGATGGATTGGTCTTCCCAGACCATACACCTAGTCCTGGTTTAATCGAGTATAAAAAGATTATAGAGCCTGTAAAAGTAGAAGAGGTAGACCTTAAAAAGGGAGAAGTAAGAATAACAAACTTGTATGATTTCATCTCTCTTGACCATCTAAATATGAGCTGGAATATAACTGTAGATGGAAAGTTAATAGATAGAGGAGAAGTTCCCATAAAAGGGATAAGAGCCAAAGAAAGTAGAGTAATAACTATACCTTATAATCTACCAGAAGACCCTGAGCCAAATACAGACTATTGGCTGAATATATACTTTATTCTAGCTACTGATACAATTTGGGCAGAGAAAGGTCATACGGTAGCATGGGCGCAATTTAAACTGCCAGTCGAAACAAAGAAAAAGCCAAAGAGATTAAATATTGAATCAATACAGCCTTTAGTCTATAGAGACTTAGATAATCTGGTAGAAATTGATGGTTCAGATTTTACACTAATCTTCAATAAAGTAATCGGCACTATAGAAAAACTCATATATAACAATACAGAACTAATAAAGATAGGACCAAGATTAAATCTTTGGAGAGCGCCTATAGACAATGATAAATACGTATTAGAAAATTGGAAAAAGAAGTTTTTGCACTTATTAAAGCATAGAATAGACTATGTATCTATAGAAGAAAAGAGCAGAAAGCTAGTAGAGATAAAGGTGTCTTCATGTGTAGCTCCTCCTGTTGTAAATTGGAAGATAGATGTAGAATATACGTATCATATCTATGGAAGTGGTGATATCTTAATAGAGGTAAAGGGGAAGCCCCAAGGTGACCTTCCTATGGTATTCCCTAGAATTGGCTTAAAGATGGGACTTAATAAAGAGATAGATCAAGTTATGTGGTATGGTAGAGGGCCAGGAGAGTCTTATATAGATAGCAAGGAAGCCAATCCTTTTGATATCTATAGAAAGAGTGTAGACGAATTATATACCCCCTACGTAAAACCACAAGAAAATGGTAATAGGACTGATGTAAGATGGGTGTCTTTAACTGATAAGAAAGGAATTGGGTTGCTTATTGTAGGAATGCCTGTTATAAACTTTAGTGTACATAGATTTGAGCCAGAAGACTTTGAGAAGGCAAAGCATACCTGTGATTTAATTCCTAGAGATTACATAGTATTAAACATAGATCATAAACATAATGGTCTTGGAAGTGCAAGTTGTGGACCTGCTCCACTTGAAAAATATCTACTATATCCTCAGGATTTTGAATTCTTAGTAAGAATGAGACCATTTAGTAACTCATTAGAAACACCAATATATCTAAGTAAATATGTGCTATAATTAGGAGAAAACTTATTAATTGGAGGTGTCTTGTGCGAAGAGGAAAGAAGAAATTAAGAGTAGGAATTATTGGAGTTGGTGGGATTTCCAGAGCTCATTTGGAAGGCTATGCAAAACTTCCTGACCTAGTTGAAGTTGTAGCTTTTTGTGATATTATTCCAGAGAGAGCAAAAACTGGAGCAGAAAGATATGGAGCTCCAGGGGCAAAGGTATTTACTGACTACAGAGAAATGCTAGAAATGAAAGACCTTGATGCTGTAAGTATCTGTACTCCAAATAATCTACATGCTCCTATGACAATAGACGCATTAAAAGCAGGCAAGCATGTCCTCTGTGAGAAACCTATGGCAATAACATCAGAGGAAGCGGATGCAATGGTAAAAACAGCCAAAGAAACTGGACTTAAACTGAGTGTAGGTTATCAATCTAGATATTCTGACGATGCCCAACTTCTGAAAAGAATGATATTAGATGGTGAACTTGGTAAGGTATATTATGCAGAGGCTTTAGCACTTAGAAGAAGAGGAGTACCAACCTGGGGAGTATTTTTATCTAAAGAAAAACAAGGCGGAGGTCCACTAATAGATATAGGTACGCACTCCCTTGATTTAACACTATGGCTTATGGGGGATTATTCTAAGCCTATAGAGGTCTTAGGTTCTTCTTATAGAGAATTAGCTCCATTAGGTGGATATAACGCGTGGGGACCTTGGGATCCAGAATCTTTTGAAGTTGAGGACTCTGCATTTGGCTTCGTAAAGCTAGAAAGTGGTGCTACTGTGGTGGTAAAAGCTTCTTGGGCACTGAATATAAAAGAGGACGAGCATGGTTCTGTACTATGTGGAACAAAGGGAGGAGCTAGACTTGTAAATAGTACTCTTACTATAAATAAAGAGGGTAATAGTAGACTCTGGGATATAACACCAGTACCAACTAGAAGTTTAGAATCTCTATATGATAGAGAAATTGCCTATTGGGTAGATTGTCTTGTAAATAATAAAGAACCTCTAGTAAAGGCAGAAGAGGCAGCACAAGTTACTAGAATATTAGAAATGATATATAAATCTTCGGAGACAAAGAAAACAGTAGGAATATCTAAAAAGAAGTAGCTTGTTTTACTAGAAGTTGATAGATTTAGAAAGGAGGGGCGTATAAGTTTATGCGCCCCTCAAAGAAAAAATAATGCTAAAGGAGTTTATACTTGATCTATAAAGCAATACCCATAAGAAAAGTAAGAATATCTATAATTGATATTGGTATAATTTTTCTTCTTTTTGCGTTTATATACGGTATTATAAATACTGCTAAGGATTGGAGAGAAATTCCTACTTATACATTAAACATATCATTGTCACCCAAAAATCTTCCAGCTTATGCATGGTTTTCTATCCTAAGACAATTTCTAGCCTATATTCTCTCTTTATCGTTTTCTATAACTTATGGTTATATTGCCAGCCATAATAAAACTTTAGAACCTTTTATGATAGCTCTCTTAGATATACTACAATCTGTTCCTGTATTATCTTTTATGCCTGGAGTTATACTAGGACTAATAGCTATTTTCCCTCATGGCAGAGTTGGAGTAGAACTTGGTAGTATAGTGCTTATATTTACTGGACAAGTATGGAATATGGCTTTCAGTGTATACGGATCTATGAGTTCCTTGCCGAGAGACTTAAGAGAGGCGTCAGAGGTTTTTAATCTTTCGCCATTCCAGAAATTTTTGTATGTAGAACTCCCATACTCTACTATAGGGTTAGTTTTAAACTCCATGATGTCTGTAGCTGGTGGATGGTTTTTCCTAATGGCATGTGAAATGTTTACACTTGGAGATAGAGATTTTAGGCTTCCAGGCTTAGGCTCTTACCTGCAATTAGCAGCTATAAATGGAGATACTAGAGCTATTCTAATGGGTCTATCAACAATGGTAGCTATAATAGTTCTTATAGATCAATTGATATGGAGACCTCTAATTGCCTGGGCTCAAAAATTTAAGGTAGAATTAACTGCTAGAGATAACGTGCCAACTTCAACTATTTTAATGATATTACAGAGGTCTACCATTCTAACAAGGATTAGTCAAGTGATAGATACATTTATGGAAAAAATGACTAATAGATTCTCCAAAGGAGAACACATTGGAAGAAAGGTTAGTCCCCTCCCTACATTAAAGATTATATTGCTTGGACTCTTCTTAACTATAATAGGATATGCTTCTGTAAGATTAGTGTTTCTCATCTCTAGGGTTCCTGTATTTATGTGGGGAGAAATTATAATTAGTGATCTTCTTACTTTATTGAGGGTATCTATAGCGGTAGTTTTATCTATAGCCTGGACCTTACCAGTCGGTGTAGCTATAGGTATGAATCCAAGAATATCTACAGTGATGCAACCAGTAGTACAAATTCTAGCGTCTATACCAGCTACAGCGGTATTTCCTATTATACTTATGTGGCTAATAAACCTAAGAGGGGGATTATCTGTAGCTTCTATACTACTTATGCTTTTAGGGACACAGTGGTATATACTCTTTAATGTAATAGCTGGAGCGATATCTATTCCGTCAGATTTAAAAGAGGCAGCAGAAATATTTCAACTTAAGGGGCTAGAAAGATGGAGGAGGTTAATTATACCAGCAGTCCTTCCTTACCTTGTAACTGGAACTATTACTGCTACTGGAGGAGCATGGAACGCATCTATAGTGTCTGAATACGTCCATTTTGGAGGTAAAACTATAATGGCAAGAGGGTTAGGAGCATTAATAAGTAATTCCGCTGATAAAGGAGACTTTGGAGTCCTAGCAGCTAGCACTATTATAATGATTATAACCGTTACTTTAATAAATAGATTCTTTTGGAGAAGGTTATACTGGCTTGCTGAAGAACACTACTCATTGTGATATAATAATAGAGCTATGGCAATTATAGAAACAAAGAATTTAACAATAATTTTTGATATGCCAAATAATACTAGGATAACTGTTGTGGAGGATATAAATCTTTCTCTTGAAGAGGGAGAATTTGTAGCAATCTTAGGGCCATCTGGAGCCGGAAAATCTACCATAGTAAGAGCTATTGCCGGTCTTATAAAGCCAACTCATGGAGAAGTCTTGTATAGAGGGAAATTAGTAGAAGGAGTAAATCCAGGAGTATCAATGGTATTTCAGACGGCAGCACTTTTTCCATGGTTAACAGTCCTAGAAAACGTAGAGATAGGTTTAAAAGCTAAAGGAATACCACCCAAAGAGCGTAGAGAGAGAGCTTTAAAGATGATAGACTTAATAGGTTTGGATGGATTTGAAAGTGCATATCCTAAAGAATTGTCTGGAGGCATGAGACAAAGGGTTGGTTTTGCTAGGGCTTTAGTAGTGGAACCTGAAGTTCTACTTATGGATGAACCTTTCTCAGGTTTAGATGTTCTTACTTCAGAGAACCTTCGTAACGACCTTTTAGAGCTTTGGATTGAGAAAAGAATTCCTACCAAGACAATTCTCCTAATAACACATAGCATTGAAGAAGCTGTATACTTAGCAGATAGAGTAATAGTCTTAGATAAAAATCCCGGGAGAATAAAGCAGGAGATCTATGTAAATATACCTCATTGGAGAGATAGAGAATCAGAAGATTTTTTGAGGTTAGTTGATCGAATCTATAGCATTATGATGGGGAAACCTATAGCTACTAAGCCATCAAAGCCAGAAAGATATGGAACACCTCTTCCTCATGTCAGGGTAGGAGCTATAGCTGGATTTGTAGAGCTTGTTGCAGAACTAGAGAGAAAAGAGGATATTTATAAAATAGCAGAAGATCTAAATATGGACTTAGCAGATATTCAACCAGTTATAGAAGCAGCAGAATTGTTAAAATTCATAGATACAACAGGTGGAGATATATCAGTTACAGAAATGGGAAAGATCTTTGCAGAGGCAGACGTCCTAGAAAAGAAAGAGATATTTAGAAAGCAATTACTAGCTAATGTTCCATTTATTCAACAGATAATTCAGGTCTTAAAGAATAAATCTAATCATAGAATGCCAATAGAATTCTTTATTGAACTGTTGGAGACAAAATTTAGTACTAGCGAAGCTCAGGCTCAAATGGAGATAGCTATAGATTGGGGAAGATATGCTGAATTGTTTGTCTACGATGAAGATAGCAAAGAGGTTTATCTAGAAGAGGAAGTCCCAGAAAGTGAAAAAATTTAGTTTAGTAAAATGTTTTTCCTAGACGAATTAAATCCTCAACAGAGAGAAGCAGTTTTATATACAGAGGCACCACTTTTAGTTCTTGCCGGAGCTGGAAGTGGCAAGACTAGGGTTATAACTTATAAGATTGCTTATCTTGTCAAAGAGTTAGATGTACCAGAAGATAGTATATTAGGAGTTACATTCACTAATAAAGCAGCTGGAGAGATGAAGTCTAGAGTTGCCAAATTGTTACAAAAAGAAGTAACTGATGTATGGTTAGGAACATTTCATGCCACTGCGGTAAAAATACTAAGGAGATATGGGCCATATGTGGGAATAAACAACAATTTCTCCATTCTTGATGAAGATGACCAAACTACCCTTATAAAAGAAGTAATATCAGAGTTAAATCTCGATATAAAGAGGTATCCACCTGGAGGTTTCATAGAAAGGATTAGCAGGGCTAAAGAAAGTCTTATAGACCCTGTAACTTATGGAGAATTTGTAGAAAGCTACTATGAAAGTGTAGTTGCTAAAGTATATCAGAAGTATCAAGAAAAACTGATACAGAACCAAGCCTTAGATTTTGACGATCTTCTTATGTATCTGGTCAAGCTATTTAGAGAGAATGAAAAGATTTTATCTTATTATCAGAACAAATTTAGATATATACTTGTTGATGAGTATCAGGATACAAATTACGCTCAATATGTAATAGTATTCCTATTGGCTCAAATGCATCGTAGGGTTACAGTAGTGGGAGATGATGATCAAGCAATATATAGCTGGAGAGGGGCTGATATAAGAAATATCCTAGAGTTTGAGAAAGACTTCCCTGGCGCAAAGGTGATCCGTCTAGAACAAAATTACAGGTCAACACAAAACATATTAGAAGCTGCAAACAAAGTTATAGCTCACAATAAATTTAGAAAAGGTAAAAATCTTTGGACAAACAATGGAATTGGAAGCAAGATAAAACTCTATATAGCCAAAGATGAGATAGCTGAAGCAAATTTTGTAGCAAGAGAGATTATTCTTCTACAAAAGAAGGAAAATTTAAATTTTGGAGATTTTGCTGTTTTCTATAGAACTCATGCGCAGTCTAGAGCTCTTGAAGAGGCAATGATAAAAAATGGCATACCATACAGAATCATTGGTGGTATAAAATTCTATCAAAGAAAAGAGATAAAGGATATCTTATCCTATTTAAGATTCCTTGTAAATCAGTATGATGGAATAAGCTTAAAGAGGATAATAAATACGCCTAGAAGGGGGATAGGAGATGCTACCATCTCTAAGATCATAGACTATGCTAACGAAAAGGGCATAGATTATTTAGAAGCAATGAAAAATCTAATCGAAGCAGGCGAGCTAGGGAAGAAGGTAGGCAAAGAGGTAGAAAAATTTATAGAACTTATAGAGGCACTAATAGCTTATGCTAAATTGCACTCTATAGAAGATACTATTATAGAAGTGCTAGATAAGACAGGGTACATAAAAGAACTATCAGAACTACAGACAGCTACAGCTCAGATGAGAATAGAAAATGTGGAAGAGTTGATATCTGTAGCAAAGGAATTCTCTAAACAGGCAGAAGATCTGACTTTAGAGAGTTTCTTAAACTATGTATCACTAATGTCAGATATAGATACATTAGAGGAAGAAAATTCTTCAGTGGTCCTTATGACGATACATAGTGCAAAGGGTTTAGAGTTTCCAGTTGTATTTATGACTGGTATGGAAGAAGGAGTATTTCCCCACAGTCTATCTATGGGAGAAAGAGAAGAGTTAGAGGAAGAAAGAAGACTGTGCTATGTAGGTATGACTAGAGCAAAAAAGTATCTATATCTTACCTCTGCAGAAATAAGAACACTTTATGGACATACTAACAGTAACGAGCTCTCTAGATTTGTAAAAGAGATACCAGAAGAGTATATAGAACCAGTTACAAAGGTAGATGTTATCTTTGAAAGAGGAGAGAGAGTTTGGCACTCTAGATGGGGAGAAGGGATTATCCAAGAGGTGCGTCCTCTAGAAAACGGGGAAACAGAACTGGTAGTGGTGTTCAATGATATTGGTAAGAAGCACCTCTTGGCAAAGTATGCAGGATTAGAAAAATTGTAACTTTATATTCTAACTAGTTCAATTGCCCTTCTTGGACAGAGTTCTACGCAAAGCCCACAGCCTATACAGTTTGAATTTACATAGAATTTTCCATTGTTATCTTTTTCAATAGCAGAAGAATAACAAGCTTTATAGCAGGCTTCACATTGATTACATTTCTCTTGGTTTATATATGCTACATATAATTTTCTTCTATCTACTTCTTTATACGACAAAATCTTCCCTATGATTTTACCTTTTATATCATCTAAAGACGCATAGCCCTTTTTTTCAAGAAAACCGATTATCTCTTTATTAATCTTTTCTATAACTTCATATCCTTTCAAAATAACAACAGTACATATCTGAACCGAAGTTGCTCCTGCAAATACACATTTGACAGCATCAGCTCCATTAGTTACCCCACCACTAGCAGAAATCGGTATATGTATGTGAGGGTACAAAGCAGATATCCATCTAAGGACATAATGAATAGCCCAAGCCCCTCCATGCCCTGCATATCCCCCATGGAGTATAGGAGTTTCTGCTTCTATGTCTATATCTAATCCGGTAAATCTATTAAAAACAACTATGCCGTTTCCTCCGCTCTTCTCCACCTCACTTGCCTCTATCATTGGATCACTTGTCTGAGGACTTAATTTTACAATGCGAGGAATCTTTATATCCTTGGTAGCCTCTAAAGCTTTTCTTATTTCATCTCTTAATGTCCTTCCCTCCATTATATGAACACCATGAGGACAGCTTACGTTTAGTTCTATCCCATCAGCACCAGCAGACTCAACTAAGTGCGCCATTCTATTCCACATCTCTGGAGTAATACAATTTAAACTGGCAAAGACAGGAATTTTTACAATACTCTTAGCCTTAGAAACTTCTTCTGCATACTCCTCTGGGCCAAGTTCACTAGCCTGCTCGTAAGAATATAATATAACAGAAGAATTACCATTATATCCTCTTCTTATCAATTTAAATCTAGGAGTTGGAGCCTTTCTACATACCTCCTCTTCGAAAAAAGACTTCATAACCACTGCCCCTGCACCATAATCCTCTGCTCTTTTTATCTGATGAGCATACCCAACTATACCTGCAGAAGAAACTATAATTGGGGTTTTAAGTCTTAAACCAGCATAAGTTACTTCTATATTTGGCAAGGTATTCCTCCTCCTTTACAGATACTTCAATTTCTCAGAAACCGTGTCTCTTGTCTTGAGAAGAATCGGAATCAGTTCCTGTAATCTCTCCTCTGTTAACCTAAAGGACGGGATAGAAATACTTATTGCTGATATCGCCTTACCCTTCCTATTAATGATAGGAACCCCTATACATCTTATACCAGGCTCAAACTCTTCCCTATCTAGAGCATATCCTTGCTCTCTAACTTTTTCCAATTCTTCATCTAATTCTTTTCCAGTCTTTATAGTATTTGGGGTTCTCTGAGGAAGAGTATCTTTTGATATCCACTTTTTAATCAGCTCTTCAGGCCCAAAAGCAAGTAAACATTTACCTAATGCTGTACAATAAAGGGGAGCTCTAGCTCCTACTCTAGAATACATTCTAATAGTGTGCTTACTTTCTACCTTATCTATATATACAATCTCATCCCCTTCCCTAACAGCCAGATGTACAGTCTCGTTTGTTTTATCCGCAAGTTCTTCTAAATATGGATGAATTATATCCTTTATGTCAAGTCTTTCATTTATAATGCTAGAAAGTTCTAAAGGCTTTAACCCCAAAAAATATTTCTCCGTCTCTTTATCCTGATCTACATAACCAAACTGTCTTAGAGTGTTTACAAGCCTATAGGCAGTACTCTTATGGACTCCTATAAGCTTACCTATTTCAGTAACCCCCATAGGCTTACCTGAGTGTGCCAAAAGATCTATTATTCTTAACGCCCTCTCTAGACTTTGTACATTATCCAAAGCTTTCCCTCTTTCCCTCTTTGTTCTCATAAGAGCAACTCCATTTTATAGTTTTTATGGATTATAGCAACTATAAATCAATAAATCAAGTCTATAACGTTTCCGATCCAGCTTCATAAAATCTCCTATATATACCGTTCTTAGCTAAAAGTTCCTTATGAGTCCCCTTCTCTATTATTTCACCATTCTCAATCACTAATATAAGATCAGCTTCCTTAACAAAACCTAAGCGGTGAGATATGATAAACGTAGTTCTCCCCTTCATTAGTTTTATAATAGCATCTTTTACTAGAGACTCTGATTCGGGATCTAAGGCAGATGTAGCCTCATCTAAGATGAGAATTTTAGGATTATGCAAAAAGGCTCTTGCAATGGCTATACGTTGTCTTTGTCCACCGGAAAGTCTTACCCCGGATTCTTCACCTATTACAGTATCATAGCCATTAGGCAACTGCATTATAAAATCATGAGCATTAGCAGACTTAGCAGCTTCCACTACTTCCTCTCTTGTCGCATATGGTGTCCCATACCTTATATTCTCCAGAATTGTATCAGAAAACAGTATAGTATCTTGAGGAACTATACTCATCTGCTGCCTAAGTGAATATATCCTGAAATCTCTTATATCAACTTTATCAATCAAGATTGAACCTTCCTGAGGGTCATAAAATCTCATAAGCAGATTTACTATAGTTGTCTTGCCAGCCCCGCTTCTTCCTACAAGAGCAACTATCTCCCCAGGATTTACACGGAATGAGACATTTCTTATGACAGGGTCTCCACCATCATATCCAAATGTTACATTTTTAAATTCTATCTCTCCTTTTATCGGGATGGTAATAGCATTAGGCTTTTCTCTTACTAAAGGTTCTGCTTCAAAAAGCTCAAATATCCTCCCTATAGCCCCTGCACTCTGGCTTATTATATTAAAGCTTCGAGATATAGAGGATATCGGGTCTACCATCATAAGTAAAGCGGTAAAAAAAGCCATCAGACTACCAGAGGTCATACTCTTATTTAGAACCTGTAAGCCGCCAAACCACAGGATTCCTAACAAACCTATAGTCTGAAGCAAGGTTATTATTGGTGTTTGTGTAGCTATAATTTTAGCGCTTTTTAAGGAAACCTCTAGACTTTCTTTACTTACCTTTTGAAATCTAAATATCTCAGATTCTTCCATACCAAAAGATTTTATCAGATGAACCCCACTTATTCTCTCCTCTAGAAGTTTTACTAGCTCAGCAAATCTCTGTTGAACTTGTCTAGTAACTCTTACCATCTGATTTCCAAGATATGAGACTACAGACGCTATAAAAGGAAGTATAGCCAAGGTAAACAGGGTGAGCTTCCAATTAAGATATACCATATAGCCTAATGCTCCAATAAGCATAAGACCACTCAGAGGGACATCTATAAGGATGGAGTTAAGAGCCTGCGGAATTAGTGTTGTATCATTAGATAAACGAGATATTATCTCGCCTGTATGCCATCTCTGATAAAATTCCATAGATAGCTTCTGTAGATGAGCATAAACTCTTACTCGTAAATCGTTCATTACTCTTTGGGTTATTACTGACTGAATATATATCTGCCAATATTGGATTATACCCTGGATTATAGTAATACCAACAATAAGAAGTATAGCTGTATGCAGATTTCTTAACGCCACATTATAGGCTTTCTGAGAATTAAAAACTTCATCAAATAAAAACTTCAAAATAGGGGAAAAGATAAGCCTAGAAGGAGCCAAAATAATAGTAATCAGAAAAAGAAGAAATATAAGTAGCTTATATGGTTTTATATAGACATACAACTCTCTATAAGCCTTTATTATAGACCTATCCATTATCAACCCCCTCACATAAATTTTTAATTGGACAATCAGCACAGATAGGCTTCTTTTTACAGTATCTCTTACAATGCTCTACTATAAGAGCGTGAAACTCATTATATAGGTATCCGTCTCTTGAAGTATTATTCATCACTAAATTCTGGATCTCATCATAACTCTCATCACCTTTTATTATTCCTAGCCTAGAAAATAACCTTCTAGTATAGGCATCCACAACAAAGATGGGATAATCTCCAGCATATAATATTATTGAGTCTGCTGTTTCCTTACCAACCCCTTTTATACTAAGTAGCTCCTCCCTAAGTCTCTCTAAAGGTAAACTTAAAAAGTTCTCTAAGGACCTATACTCTTTAATCTTATTCATAAGATTTATAAGCCTATCTGTCTTTATTCTATAGTATCCAACACTTTTTATCAACTCTGGTATTCTGTCTTTATTTTCCAAAATACCTTCAATACTCATAATTCCGCTTTTTTTAAGATTATCTATAGCCTTTTCTACATTTTTCCAATTAGTATTCTGTGTAAGAATAGCCCCAACTACTATTTCGAACTTAGTCTCTGCTGGCCACCAGTATTGTGGACCAAATGCTTTATAAAGGGCTGAGTATATACTAAGAAGAAAAGTATCTAGAGATAAGTCTTTCAAGTCTCTCTGGTAACTTACAATTTTCATCTATTTTACACGTTTTTATGGTTTCTCTACCTATATTTTCTTTAAGAAGACAATCTCCAGCTATCTTGTCTTTAGAAACTAGTAAAAATCTACTGCATTTTACTTTATAAGCAACTATTCTCATCTAGTTATAGTCACCTTCTTTAAAAATCTAGGATTATCAGGGTTAAACCCTTTATCTAATGCCAATTTATTAGCAAATATCTGAAAGACAGAAGTAAAGAGTATAGGACTTAAAATCTCATCTGTCTTATAAGGTATTACAAAGCCACCTTTTTCTATTTCTAACTCACCAAAGCTAAATATAAATATATCTTCAGTTTTTTCTTTAAGAGTATCTATAACCTCTTTAAGATGTCTGTAAGTAGGTCCTAGAGGAAGAAAGACAAAGATAGGTAATTGATAAGAGACCAAAGCCAAAGGTCCATGTAAAAAATCGGCTGAACTATAAGCTTCTGCAAAGACATACGAAGTTTCTTTTAGCTTTAGGGAAAATTCCATAGCTGTAGAATAGTTAAATCCTCTTCCAATACAGATGCACCTATCCATAAAGTGGAATCTACCTACATCTATTTGGGAAGCCTTTTCTATAATATCACTTATATAAAAAGGCATATCCTTCAGTAAATTGAGCATGTCAGATTTATCTCCTATAACTGAGCAGAATAGATACATGTTGAATATCTCAGCCAGATATGTCTTAGTGGCTGGAACACTTTTCTCTTCACCTGCCCAGCAAGGAAGGACTTCATCAGCCAAATTTGCCAGAGGACTATCTAAATGGTTTGTTATAGCTATACAGAAAGCCCCTTCTTTTTTACCCCATTTTAATACCTCACAGACATCCTCGCTCTTTCCAGACTGCGATACCCCTACCACAATTTTATTCCTTAAAGATGGAGGGGTTTTGTATATTGTAAATAAAGAAGGAGCAGAAAGAGCTGTAACATACCCAAGAATAGACTCTATAAGATATTTCCCTAACGTACTAGCATTATCTGAGGTCCCTCTAGCAGATATATACACACCATCTATATCTCTTTTCTTCAAGAAGTTTTTAATACTCGTCAATATAGAAATATTATTTTTCAGGATATTGCGAAGTATTTCTGGTTCTTCCCTAATCTCTTTTTCCATAACTGTGCTATAGTTCAAAATCATACACCTCTTTTATCAAAAATCTCTCTTCTATTTTATCATAATGAAAAATATGTTATAATGAGTTGTAATTAAATTTAAGCCTAATGGCTAAAAAGGAATGGAGGTTTTTGAAATGATTTACAAAAAAACTTTAGTTAGCTTAGTGTTAATCTTCTCATTTCTCTTTTCTGCAGTTTCTGTAATGGCACAAGAGTCAGCAAGTCAAGAATTAAAAAATACCTATACCGACTCAGAAGTGGGATTCAGTATATCCTACCCTGAAGGCTGGATAGAAGGAGAACTAGAAGGCGCTTTGGCTTGGTTTTATGATGAAGAAACTTCTTCTGAACTAATTGTAATGATGGAGGAGATTCCCGAGGGATTTACTGCTAAACAGTATGCTGAAGCAGTTGGTAAATGGTTAAAGGATAATCTTCCTGATTATGTTGAGAATTCTATAGTAGAATATAACTTAGCTGGGTCTCCCGGT
Source organism: bacterium (assembly GCA_026418035.1). Lineage (GTDB taxonomy): Bacteria > DUMJ01 > DUMJ01 > DUMJ01 > DUMJ01 > DUMJ01. Next base: position 9,214 of record JAOACC010000037.1, on the reverse strand, counting down.
ATGTTAAGGGTATATTCATTTACCTTTAAGGGTCAAAATATTAGTATCCCTGTAAAGACTATGGAGGCTTATACTGTAAAGGACAATTATGGTGTAGCAGTTCTCTGTGATACAATTTCTGAAAGCTTTCAGGATATGGAAGCTACATTTAGACAGATAATAGCAAGCTTTAAGTTTTTAGAATAAATCAGACTTTGAATACTCGATATAGATAGAAAAAGGGATAACTCTTATTGAGTTTATCCCTTTTATTTTTATAATACAAATACAGAGGAAACATTATGACTTCAAGGGAAAGAGTTATAAGAGCTCTAAGATTTGAGAATCCTGATAGGGTTCCAAGAGAACTATGGTATCTTCCAGGGGTAGAGATGTTCAGGAAAAAGGAATTAGAAGAGGTCTTAGGCAAATACCCATCTGATTTCACAACACCAAGATATAGATATGGCGTTAGTAAAAGGGCAAAGGGTAAACCAAATGTGGTTGGAGAATACGTAGACGCGTGGGGTTGTGTCTGGAAAGTTGCTGAATCAGGGGTTGTTGGTGAGGTAAAAGAACCACCTTTAAAAGATTGGTCAGCGATCAAAAATTATCAGCCACCTTGGGAGTTACTAGAAGAGGCGGACCTCTCGGAAGTTAATAAAAGCTGTGCAGAAACAGATAAATTCGTTAAAGTCGGAACTGAGGTAAGACCTTTTGAAAGGATGCAATTTTTAAGAGGAACAGAAAATCTATTTTTAGATCTAGCCTATGGTGTAAAAGAAGTATACGCGTTACGTGATATGTTACATGAATTCTACATCAAAGAATTAGAGATGTGGGCAAAGACAGATATAGATGGCGTATCTTTTATGGATGATTGGGGCACTCAAAATTCACTCCTTATTTCTCCTAAACTTTGGAGGGAATTCTTTAAACCTCTATACAAAGACTACTGTGAAGTATTAAAATCTCATAACAAGTTTGTTTTCTTTCATTCAGATGGTCATATAGAAGCAATTTATCAAGACTTGATAGAGATAGGAATAGATGCTATAAATTCACAGCTCTTTTGTATGAATATAGAAGAGCTAGGAAGAAGGTATAAGGGAAAGATTACCTTCTGGGGCGAGATAGATAGACAATATATACTTCCATTTGGAACGGTAGAAGAGGTAAGATTAGCGGTAAGAAGAGTGAGAAAGGCTCTTGATACAGGTAGAGGTGGTGTAATTGCCCAGTGTGAATGGGGTTTAAAAGATCCAAAAGAGAACATAGAGGCAGTATTCGAAGAGTGGAGTAGACCACTGAAGGAGATAGAATAGGAGGTAAAAAATTATGTTTTCTCTCTCTGGTACTTGGGATTTATATTTTGGTCCTCAAGGGAAGGTAAAGGATATTGATGAGGCTAAGGAGAAATTTCAACATATTAAGGCTACTGTGCCTGGAGATGTATATCTAGACCTATTAAATGCTAGGTTAATACAAGATCCATTCTTCGGAAAGAATTATTTAAACCTACGTAAATATGAGTTTTACGAATGGTGGTATGAAAAGAACTTCAAAGTACCCAAAGAGTTTCTAGATAAAAAATTCAAACTTATCTTTTATGGCATTGATACTATTGCTAGAGTATGGCTAAATGGAAATCTTTTAGGTAAGACTAATAATATGTTTATCGAGTATGAATTTGAAGTGACAGGTCTTTTAAAAGAGGAAAATAACCTTATAGTAAAGATAGATTCCCCTATTCTCTGGGCAAAGGATAGAAATTATGAGGCAATAACTGTCTCTTGGGAAGGAAGAGAGGAAGCATTATGGCTTAGAAAGGCTCAGCATTCATTTGGTTGGGACATAGCTCCAAGAATAGTATCCTCTGGGATATGGAAGGATATAGAATTAAGGGAGATTAAAGATAACGAGATAGAAGAACTTTACTATGCTACAGTAAAAGTAGAAGATAACCTTGCTACTTTAGATATATTCTTTAAGTTTAGGACCAATCTACAATACTTTGAAGAGTTTATTTTAAGATTTACCTTTACTGACAAAGATGGTAAAAAACAAATATTCGAATTTCCAGTAGAGTTTATAACAGGACATATTGCTATAAACTTGAAAGACCCTCTTCTATGGTGGCCCAAAGGTTACGGTGAACCTAATCTATACGAAGTAAAGTGTGAGCTTATTTATGATGGAGAAATCTTAGATGAAAAAATAAATAAAATTGGTATAAGGACTGTTCATCTAGAGAGAACTGAGACTGCTGAAGAAGGAACTTTTAAATTCATAATAAATAGCATTCCAGTAAGACTAAGGGGTTCTAACTGGGTTCCACTAGATGCATTCCATTCAAGAGATAGAGAAAGGGTCATTCCTGTTTTAGAACTTTTTAACGATCTAGGCTGTAATATAATAAGATGCTGGGGTGGAGGAGTCTATGAGTCAGAAGAATTCTTTGACTTTTGTGATTCTCACGGAATAGTAGTTTGGCAGGACTTTACCTTTGCCTGTGCTAGATATCCTCAGATAGAAGAATTTAAAAAGACAGTAGAAGAAGAGGTTATAAAGATAGTAAAAAGATTGAGGAATCATCCAAGTTTGATACTCTGGTCAGGAGATAATGAGTGCGATTATGCTTATAACTTGGAAAATCTTCTCCCTTCTGATAACATATTAACTAGAAAGGTCTTACCCTCTGTCTGCAAGAGATTAGATCCATATAGACCATATTTACCTTCATCACCTTATATTTCTGATATGGTAGTTAAGTCAAATGGGAAATTGACTCCACCTGAACAGCATCTATGGGGACCTAGGGATTATTATAAAAGTAGATTCTACACTGAAAACAAAGCAAAGTTCATAAGTGAAATAGGATACCATGGGTGCCCAAATCTAGAAAGTTTGAAAAAATTTATACCTGAAGATTATCTGTGGCACTGGGATAATGACTACTGGAGACTACATTCAGTGGAGCACTGGAGATCAAAGAGAAGGAGCTACAATAGAAATGAACTGATGGCTAATCAAATAAGAGAGTTATTTGGAATTATTCCAGAAAATATAGAGGACTTTATCCTAGCTAGTCAAATTACACAGGCAGAGGCAAAGAAATTTTTTATAGAGAGAGCTAGACTTTCTGATGATATATGGGGTATTATATGGTGGAATGTAATAGATTGTTGGCCTCAGATTTCAGACGCTATAGTTGACTACTATTTCAATAAAAAACTTGCCTATTATTATATAAAAAGGGTTCAAGAACCATTCTGTATAATGATTACAGAACCAGAAAGCTGGTATGTGAAAGTAGTAGGAGTAAATGATACTTTTATAGAAATGCAAGGAACTTATAGAATATACGATGCTGATACTAAAGAAGAGTTAAATTCTGGAGATTTTCTAGTCTCACCTTTATCTAAGAAAATATTAGGTAAGATTAAAGTAAGTAGAGGGGAAAAGAGATTATTTATTATAGAGTGGGAACTCGATAAAAATAAGTATCTAAATCATTATCTTTTGGGATATCCACCGTTTAGCCTAGAGAGATATAAGGAATGGCTGAGGATAATTATGAAAGAGGCGAGATAGGTTAGAGTGAAAAAACGACAAGGGAGAAATCTACCTGAAGTAAGAAATTACAATAGAAGTCTAGTACTACAAACCATAAGAACATATTCACCAATTTCTCGCATAGAGCTGACAGAGATCACATCTCTAACTCCAACTACTATAACAAGCCTAGTTGATGAACTTATAAGAAAGGGACTTGTAAGAGAGGTAGGAAATGTAAAAGGAGAGATAGGTAGGAGTAGAACCCTACTAAGTATTAATAATGATGCTTATTATGTATTAGGTATAGACTTAGCAAGGACTTCTATATCCTGCGGACTAGTAGATCTTGGGGGTAATTTATTAACCTCAAAGAGAGTTAATTCTGATTTATATCAACATTTTCCCATTACGCTAAATACACTTAAAGATGTCGTGCGATCTCTTCTCGAAGAAATAGAGCCGAAGATAAGGGGAAAAATTATTGCCATAGGGATAGGTTCTCCTGGCCCTTTAAGTCCAAGTAAGGGGATTATTATCTCACCGCCAAATTTCACTGGTTGGAGAAATATCCCCTTAAAAGAGATAATAGAAAGAGAGTTTCACCTACCTACATTTATAGAGAATGATGCTAAAGCATGTGCATTAGGAGAAAAGTGGTTTGGTTCTTGTAAGGATATAGATAATTTTGTCTATCTTGCAATAGGCACAGGCGTTGGAGCTGGAATAATAATTAATGGGGAGATATATAGAGGTGCTGGAGAACTGGCAGGAGAATTAGGGCATACTACTGTAGATATAAACGGTCCTAAATGCAGTTGTGGGAATTATGGATGCCTGGAACTTTACACGTCTGTTGGTTCTCTTATAGAAAGAATAAAAGAGAAACTGAGCCATTTAATAAAAGAAGACCCATTAGAAACACTCTCTATCTTTTATAGAACCGCTAGAGAAGGAAATATTGAGGCAATTGAGATTTTAAATGATTATTGCTTCTGGCTCGGTGTTGGATTAGTAAATGTAATAAATACATTTAGTCCTCAGGCTGTAGTGTTAGGTAGAGAGGCTATTATTAATGGAGCAGACCTCATTATACCAAGAGTAGAGAGATTAGTAAGAGAAAGGAGTTTCTCAATTTCCCCTGAGCAGACTAGAATACTTGCTTCAAATATAGGGAAAGATACAGGTGTTGTTGGAGCAGCGACAATTGCTCTCTATGAATTTTATAAAAACCCTTATAAGATGATAAAGAAGGAGGGATCATGAGTAAGAGATTTATTCTCCATATGATTGGTAATGCCCATATTGATCCGGTTTGGTTGTGGAAGTGGGACGAAGGGTTAGTAACTACAAGGGCAACATTTAAATCTGCTATTGAAAGAATAGAAGAATATTCAGAGTTTATATTTACTGCATCTAGTGCCTGTCTATATAAGTGGGTAGAAGAAACTGATCCTAAGTTATTCAAAAAGATACAAGAAAAAGTAGAAGAAGGAAGATGGTGTATAGTAGGGGGATGGTGGATAGAACCAGACTGTAATATTCCCTCTGGTGAGGCACTAGTAAGACAAGGATTATATGGACAAAAGTATTTCGAAGAGAAGTTTGGTATAGAAGCAAAGGTTGGTTATAACCCAGACTCTTTTGGACATAATTGGATGATTCCACAAATTCTAAAGAAAATGGGAATAGATTATTATGTCTTTATGAGGCCAGGACCACATGAAAAGGATTTACCAGAAGATATATTCTGGTGGGAAAGTCCTGATGGCTCAAGGATACTAGCCTATAGGGTCCCCTTCTCCTATGCTACTTGGGGCAAAGAGGTAGAAAGTCAGGTAAAAAGAGTAGCAGAGAAGCTTAATGAAAAGATAGATACCCTTATGTGTTTTTATGGAGTAGGAGACCATGGTGGAGGTCCGACAAAAGAAAACATAGAAAATATAATAGAACTAGATAAAAGAGAGGACTTACCTAGACTTATCTTTAGTTCACCTAATAAATTTTTTGAAGAGATATCTAGCAAAGGATTAGATTTCCCCGTAGTAAAGGATGACTTACAGCATCATGCAAGTGGATGTTATTCAGTTCTTTCTTGGATAAAGAAAAACAACAGAAAATTAGAACATCTTCTCTTGAATGGAGAAAAGATCGCAATAATGGGAAGAGAAATAAAAAATCTTATCTATCCTAAGGATAATTTAAGGATTATCTGGCAGACACTATTATTTACTCAGTTTCACGATATCTTAGCAGGTACAAGTATACCAGAAGCATACGAGGATATAAAGGCTATGCATGGCGGCATAGAGGATAAAGCTAGTAAGATAATAGTTTATGCTACACATAATATAGCTAATGACATTAATACCCAAGGCAAGGGGGAACCTTTGATAGTATTTAACACTACTTCATTTGAGAGAATGACACCTATAGAAATCGACATTCCTTGGGGAGATAAAAATTTAAGCATTCTAGATACAAAAGATAATCTAATTCCTTCACAGATATCTAAGCCCTCCGCTACTACTCCAGGAGGAAGGGTAAAGATCATATTTACTGATAAACTTTTACCATATGGTTACAAGGTCTATAGGATAGTTCCCGAAAAATATGATGTTCACCTTCCCTATTCTCTAAATGTAAAAGAAAACATCTTAGAGAATGATTGGTTATACCTAGAGATAGATACTAAGACAGGGTATATAAAGAGATTATATGATAAAGAAAATGAAAAGGATGTCTTTTTAGGAAACTCAGCTGTACCTGTAGTTATAGATGACCCTAGTGATACTTGGAGTCATAACGTTTTTAGCTTTAAGAATGAAATAGGAAGATTCTTAGATGCCAAAATCAAAGTATTAGAAGCAGGGCCTATTAAGGGAACAGTAAAAGTAGAAAGCCATTACAATAAATCTAAACTTATACAAGAATTTACAATCTATAGGACATTAAAGTATATAGAAGTAAAAGTAACTGTAGATTGGCATGAGCAATTAAAGATGTTAAAGCTTAAGTTTCCAGTTAATGTAAACAATCCTATCGCCACATATCAGATTCCTTATGGGTTTATAACTAGACCCTCCAATGGAGAAGAAGAGCCTGGTGGAGAATGGGTAGATGTAGGAGACGGAAACTATGGTTTAAGTATCATTAATAATGCCAAATATAGCTATGATGTTGATAACAACGTGTTATCTTTAACAGTCTTAAGAAGTCCTGTATATGCACATCATATCCCGAGAGTGTTAGATCCACATGAGGATTATAGATATATAGACCAGGGAGAACAAGATTTTACATACATAATCTATCCACACAAAGGAGATTGGAGAGACAGCGATACTGTAAAATTAGCTGAAAGCCTAAACAATCCTGTAATAGCTTTTGTAGAATATAAACACCCAGGGATTCTACCCCAAGAGCAGAGTTTTATCTCTGTAGATAAAGAAAACATAATAGTAACTGTAATAAAAGAGGGAGAAGACAGTGATGACATCATTCTTAGAGCATATGAGACTATTGGTAAAGAGACAAAAGCTAAATTCAAGTTGTTTGATAGAATCTGGTTTACTACTTTTAAGCCTTGCGAGATAAAAAGCTTCTCAATTCCGAAAGATAAAAACCTATCTGTAAGAGAAGTAAATCTTCTGGAAGAATAATTATGAATCCGTTTATATTTCTAAAAACCACATAAGGGGGTATTACAGATGCTATCAGAGATTGAGTATGTATTAGAACTATTACAACCAGATTTAGAAAGGATAGAACTGGGAAAAAAGAGGCAGGCTAGTGTGTGGAGAGGAGATGAACCAGACTATATACCAATTATTCCTCCACCCATTTATATTCCAGAAAAAGAAAGGTTCCCTTCTTATAATCTCAAGGAACAGTTTTATAATCCAGAAAAGATGCTAGTTATGCATCTATGGGAATTAATAGGAAGGGCAAGACTACCTGGAGATGCTCAGCTCTCTATGAGAGCTAACTTAGGGACCGGTTTTGTTGCTTCTGTTTTTGGCCTTAACCAGATAATATTTGATGATATAATGCCCTGGTTAAAAGAACATTTGACAAAAGAGCAGATTCTTTCCATAAACCCAGAAGAGGTTGATGAAGACTTTGTTAGAGATAGAGGGCTTGTTCCAACTGCTATAGAATATATAAACTTTTTTAAAGAAAAATTAAATGGAAAAGCTCACTTGTATTTATCCGATACTCAGGGACCTCTAGATATAGCTCACCTAGTATATGGAGACACTATCTTTATAGATATATATGATGACCCTGATTTCATTCATCATCTATTAAAGATCACAACCAATGCTTATATAAGTGTCTCCAAAGTGCTCAAAGAAGTAATAGGAGAACCTTTAGATTCAGGATATCATGGGGTTCTCTATATGGAAAATGGCGGAGTAAGATGTTGTGAGGACACAACAACACTACTTTCTCCAAAGACATTTAAGGAATTTGTTTCCCCTTACATAGCAGAAGCTCTGAGACCGTTTAGTGGAGGTTGGGTTCATTTTTGCGGTAGTGGACATCAATTCTTGAAGGACCTGCTAGATATGCCAGAAGTAAAGGGATTAAACTTTGGAAATCCAGAGAGATATAATTATTACGCTACTATGAATCTAATTCTAGACTACAAGAAATTCTACTTTGGGAATTTCCCTAGAAGTGAGGTTGAGACATTAAAAGATTACTTTGAGAGAATATTAAGACCTTTTAGTGAGAGAAAAACGAGATGTGGATTAATATTTATGCCATCTAGCTCTGATCTTCCAGAATGGTATGAAAATCCTGAAAAAGTTCTAGACCTCTGGTACTCCCTTCAAGATAAAATGATAAAATAAAACGGGCTGGCGAATGCCAGCCCATAAATTTAAAAATCTTTACTTCTTTATAAAGAACTGTGCTGGAAATCCGTTACCAGGAGACATAAATATTACATCAGATACTGCACCGTGGGTTTCATCTGGAACGTTCTTGAAATAGTTCTTTACTACTCCAACGCACATAGTGCTAGGAACAAGCCCTACAGTCCCAATTACAAAGACGTTCTTAGCATGGAGTCGTAAGATTTCTTTGGCAAGACGAGCTCTTACTGTTGCATCTGTAGTAACTTTCATTTTATCATACAATTCTATTATCTTCTTTAATTCTGGACTTGTAGGTTCTTCTCCTCCTTTCCCTCCTGTAGTGTACCATACACCAGTAAGAGGAGCATAGAAACATTCATTAGTCATTGGAACCCACCAACAAGGATAAGACCAAGGTTGAGATGACCTGTCAACGCTCCAAGCCATCATCTCAAAATCTCCAGCATATGCCCTTGAATAAAGCAGAGCTCTCTCCATAGTATTTACTGCAGTCTTTATCCCAAGTTTTTCCCAATAGCCCTTAACCATTTCACACACATCTATCCAAGGTCCAAAGACTGGGGCTACGTTTATTGTTACTGAAAAGGTCTTACCATCTGGTCTTAATCTATACCCATCTGGTCCTCTTTTTTTAAGTCCAAGCTCATCTAAAATGTTATTAGCCTTAACAGGGTCATATTCCGCGTATAATTTCTCTACAGATGGATCGTAATATACAGACTGTGGTATTACGGTAGCAGCTCTTGGCTTACCCACACCATGATATATAAGTTGATTTATCTCATCTCTATTTA
>JAOACC010000031.1 GCA_026418035.1 bacterium | reverse complement strand
ATAGCTCTAGCTATAGCTATCCTCTGTTTCTGTCCTCCGGAAAGGTCTACTCCACGTTGTCCAATCACTGTGTCATATCCATCTGGGAAACTCATTATAAAGTCATGTGCTTGGGCTATCTTAGCAGACTCTATAACCTCTTCTTCAGTAGCAGATTCATTCCCCCAGAGGATATTATCCCTTATAGTCCCAGAAAAAAGGATAGTCTCTTGAGGTACAGCACTTATGGCGGACCTTAAGACTTCTAGATCAATATCTCTAACATCTCTACCATCTATGAGGATCCTTCCAGAGGTAACATCATACAACCTAGGTATAAGGTTAACCAAGGTAGATTTCCCAGAACCAGTGGTTCCTAATATTGCAACTACCTCTCCTGGCGAGGCTGTAAAAGATATGTCTTTAAGGACAAGCTCTCCTCCCTGGCCATTATAACTGAAAGAGACATTATCAAATATAACCTCCCCTTTAGTGATTGGAGTTCTGTCTGAGTTTGGACTATTCTCTATATCTATCTCGGCATCTAAGATCTCATTTACACGCTCAGCAGATGCACCTGCTCTACTTATAAAGACAAAAATATTACCTATCATCATTAATGAGAATAAAATCTGAGTTATATAGTTCACAGAAGCCATTATCTGGCCAACATGCATTTCTCCCCTATCTACCAATAGACCCCCAAACCAAAGGACTGAGACTGTACCTATATTCATAATCAACATTATAATAGGCATAAAGGTTATCATTAGCATAAAGGCATTCAAAGAGGCTCTCATAAGTTCTTCATTGGCATTGTCAAATCGGAGCTTTTCTAATTCTTCTCTGACAAATGCTTTTACAACACGTATCCCTAATAAATTTTCCAGTATAACAGCATTCAATTTATCTATCTTCTGTTGAACTATAGTAAATAGAGGAAAACTTCTCCTCATCATATAAGCGAAGATAAGTATTAGGAGGGGAATAACAAAAACAAGTATAGAAGCAAGTTTATAGTTTATGTATATAGTCATTACAATACCACCCAAGAATAATAGAGGAGCCCTAACTACAATCCTCAAAGACATCATTACAAGGTTCTGCAGTTGAGTTATATCGTTTGTAAGACGCGTTATTAGTGTAGAAGCCTTAAATTTATCTAGAGTGGAAAAAGAAAATGACTGAATCTTTCTAAATACACTAGATCTTAAATCAGTTCCAAATCCCTGACTAGCTATAGTAGAAGCAATAGTGCACCCTACCCCACCTATCATACCTATAAAAGCTATACCAACCATTAATAAGCCTGTCCTTAAAATAAGAGGAATATTGCCCTTTACAATACCCTGATCTACTATCCTAGCAAGTAGAGCTGGCTGGGATAAGTCACAAACTACCTCTATCACCATAAGTAGAGGTGCTAAGAGTGCCACCTTCCAATAAGGTTTCAGGTAAACTAGTAGTCTCTTCATCATCTACCTCCATCTATTATTTCGATAGCTAACAATTTTCTTCTTCACTGTTAACCTTCCTCAAGTTATCCCTTATCTGAATAAAAAATCTCCTAAGTAAAATCTTCTCCTCGAAAGTAAAGCCCGCAAAACATTCTTCTTCCATAGCCTTCATAATATTTTCCACATCTTTTCTCAATTCTCTCCCCTTTGGGGTTAGATAGACACGGGAGATACGCATATCAGTAGGGTCAGGCTCTCTCTTTAATAAGCCCGCCTTCTCCATTCGCTTTAAGATTACTGTTACAGTAGATGGCCTAAGTCTTAGCTCTTCTGCTATATCCTTTTGAGTTAAGCCATCTCTATCCCAGAGCATAGCCAAGATTGGAGGCTGACCTTTGTGAAGACCAATCTTACTCAAAAGGCGGTGATGTCTTATAAAATGTTGCCTTATAATCTGCCATAATAAAGAATATAAAGATTCATCTTCTTTATCAAACATCTAACATCTCCTATATTTAATATTTAGATATCTAAATATTATCACAGAAGGTTATGGGTGTCAATAGAAAGGTTTAAGTTTACAAAACTATAGTAATATGATATACTTTCTTAAATATCTGTAGAAGATAAAGGAGGCTGGTATGGGCAGAATAGCAAATGATATGACCGAATTAATAGGAAATACCCCTTTAGTTAGGCTCAACAGGATAGCAAAAGAGGCAAAGGCTACCCTAGTGGCAAAATTAGAATTCTTTAATCCCGCAAACAGTGTAAAAGGTAGAATAGGGGTTAGTATGATAGAAGATGCAGAAAAAAGAGGAATAATTAATAAGGATTCGGTCATAATAGAACCTACAAGCGGAAACACAGGCATAGCTTTAGCCTGGGTATGCGCGGTAAAGGGATATAGATGCATATTGGTAATGCCAGAGACAATGAGTGTAGAAAGAAGGAAAATACTCAAGGCTCTTGGAGCAGAAATTATTCTAACCCCTGGAGAAAAGGGAATGAGTGGAGCAATTGAAGAGGCAGAAAGAATTGCTGGTTCCAACCCAAACAGCTTTATTCCCTATCAGTTTAAAAATCCTGCCAATCCAGAGATACATAGAATGACTACTGCTGAAGAAATATGGAGGGATACTGATGGAAAAGTAGATATAGTAGTAGCAGGGGTAGGAACTGGAGGAACCTTAACAGGAGTAGCAGAGGTAATAAAAGCTAGAAAGCCTAGTTTTAAGGCAATCGCTGTAGAACCAGAAAAATCTCCCGTTTTATCCGGAGGAAATCCAGGAAGACATAAGATTCAGGGAATAGGTGCTGGCTTTATACCAGAAGTCTTAAACAGAGAAATTATAGATGAAATAATAAAGGTAAGCGATGAATCAGCAATAGAAACTGCTAGAAGACTAGCCAAAGAAGAAGGAATATTGGCTGGTATTTCTAGTGGTGCAGCAGTCTATGCTGGAATAGAAGTAGCCAAAAGGGAAGAAAATGCTGGAAAACTTATAGTTGTAATATTACCAGATACAGGAGAAAGATACCTATCTACAGAACTTTATGAACTTTGAGTTATCATATAGATTCCTAGTGTAGCAAAAAAGTTAGGACTTATATTAATGTTTCTATCCTGGTCTAGATAATACGCTTTAACAATTTTAATGCCTTTGATCTTACAATAATCCTCAAAATCCCTTATACTTAGCGGATGAACGTCAGGAGTCTCATACCAGGTATAGTTAAACCCACCAATATTTGGCGGTATTCTCCCTCTACAGAGTATATAGAGTCTTACCTTCCAGTGTCCAAAGTTTGGGAAACTTACAATAACAAATCTTGCTACCCTTAAGGAATGGGTAAGAACTAACTCTGGATTTCTCACTTCTTGAAGTGTCTGACTTATTATTATATAGTCGTAAGCCTTATCAGGATATTCTGGAAGGACTTCCTCCATATCTCCCTGATAAACAGTAATTCCCCTAGCTATACTCTCAGAAACCCTCTGCCCGTTTATCTCTATTCCCTTCCCTTTTATATTCTTTTCCTTCTTAAGATATGCTAGAAGTTCCCCATTACCGCATCCTAAGTCTAAGACTTTAGAATTTTCAGCTATGAGGTCCCTTATAATTTCATAATCCTTCCTCATTTTATCTCCTCATATACATACTTTAAGAAACTACTTATTATACGTGTCTGTTCTTCTGCCTCAAGAAGAAATGCATCATGTCCATAGGAAGATTCTATCTCTCTATACGTAACATCTATTCCATTTGCCTCTAAAGCTCTAACTATCTCCTTAGATTGGGAAGGTGGATAAAGCCAGTCAGAACTAAAGGATATGACTAGAAATTTTATATGGGTAGAGTTACTGAAGGCTTCAAAGAGTGAACCATATCCGTTAGCTAAATCAAAATAGTCTATGGCCTTTGTAATATACAGATAACTATTGGCATCAAAACGCTGAGTAAAACTAAGCCCCTGATAATGGAGATAGCTTTCTACCTCAAAGTCAATAGAGAAGTCGTATCCATACTTTTCTTTCTGCCTTAGCCTTCTACCAAACTTCTGCTCCATAGATTCTTCACTCAGATATGTTATGTGTCCAACCATACGAGCAATTGCTAAGCCTGTATTGGGAGGAGTCTTATCATAGTAATCTCCTCTATTCCAGTTTGGATCACTCATTATTGCCTGCCTTCCAACCTCGTTAAAGGCGATCTGCATAGCCTTATTCCTACTAGCAGTAGCAATTGGGATAGCAGATCTTACCCTCTCAGGATAGCTTACCGTCCACTGAAGGACCTGCATACCACCCATAGAACCACCAGCTACGCATAAAAGCTTCTCTATACCTAGGTAATCTATAAGATATCTCTGCGCATTTACCATATCTTTTATAGTTATTACAGGAAAATCAAGTCCATAAGGTTTACCCGTAGCTGGATTTATAGATGAAGGTCCGGTAGACCCTTTACATCCTCCAATAACATTAGAACATATAACAAAGTATTTATTTGTATCAAATGCCTTCCCCGGACCGACCATATTATCCCACCAACCAGGTTTTCTATCTCCCTTGTGATATCCTGCTACATGGGCATCTCCAGAGAGGGCATGGAGTATCAGTATAGCATTACTCTTATTCTTATCTAGCTCTCCATAGGTCTCATAAGCAAGCGTTATAGGTCCTAGCTTCTCCCCACTCTCTAAGATTAATTCATTTGGGGGATGAGCAAATGTATAATACTGTGTTTCTACATAGTAAAGTTCTTCCATTTTTATACCTTACTAAGTGCCTGGTCTATATCATAGATTATATCATCTATACTCTCTAAACCAATAGATAGTCTTATAAAGTCTGGAGTTACTCCAGCAGCTAACTGCTCCTCAGGTGTCAATTGGGCATGAGTAGTGCTGGCAGGATGAATTACTAAAGATTTGGCATCCCCTATATTAGCCAGATGAGAAAGAAGCTTTACATTATTTACAAACTTTTTCCCAGCCTCTAATCCACCCTTAACACCAAAACCAATCATAGCACCAAAAAGTTCTCTCTTAAAGTATTTCTTAGCTATATTATAATAAGGATTATCAGGAAGCCCAGGATAGTTCACCCAACTTACCTTTGGATGACTCTTTAAAAATTCTGCTACTTTCATAGCGTTCTCACTGTGTCTCTCCATCCTTATAGGTAAAGTCTCAAGCCCTAAGAGAAAGAGGAACGCATTGAAAGGACTCATACATGCTCCTAGATCTCTCATAAGCTGAAGTCTAGCCTTTGCTATATAAGCTGAGTTTCCAAACTTTTCTAGATATTTTAATCCATGATAGGTAGCATCAGGTTCAGTAATTTCAGGAAACTTTCCATTATTCCAGTTAAACTTGCCACTATCAACTATAATTCCACCTATGGAAGTTCCATGACCTCCTATAAATTTAGTAGTAGAATGTATTACTATATCCGCTCCATGGTCTATAGGCCTAACAAGATAGGGAGAAGGGATAGTATTATCTATAATTAAGGGAACTCCAGCCTCATGGGCAATATCAGCCACTTTTTCTATATCTAGCGTATCCAATTTTGGATTTCCAAGTGTTTCAGCATAAAGAGCTTTCGTCTTAGAAGTGATAGCTTTCCTAAAATTCTCTGGATCAGAAGGGTCTACAAAACGGACAGTTATACCAAGCCTCTTTAGAGTTACTGCAAAGAGATTATAAGTTCCTCCATATAGGCTTATACTGGATACTATCTCATCTCCCTCTTTGGCTATGTTTAGTATAGCAATAAGCTCAGCAGCTTGCCCAGAAGAGGTAGCTAGAGCTCCTACTCCACCTTCAAGAAGGGCAACCCTCTTTTCAAACACACTTACAGTAGGATTCATTATCCTGGAATATATATTACCTTCTTCTTCTACTGCAAATAATCTTGCTGCATGGTCTGCATCTCTAAAAAGATAAGAAGTAGTCTGGTATATAGGCACAGCTCTGGATAAGCTATATGGATCAACATCCTGTCCTCCATGTAAAGCTAATGTTTCAAAACCCCACTCTCTTTCCATAGTTACCTCCTAATTAAAGATTAATTTTGGTAGCTAAATTATAATAATTTTTATAAAGATAGTCAAATTATCCTATACCTTTACAATCGATACAGAGATATTATACAATAAAACGAGAAGGTTTAAGAAAAGGGGTAAGGCCTGTGAAATTTCAAAGGGCAAATCCTCTCATTAAAGTATTTCTATTTATATCTATCCTAATCTTTACCCTAGGTCAGGCAGAAAATTGTTATTGTAAACTTACGCCTCAGGTAATCTATAGGATACACGGATTAAACTTTGGACCTTATACTAGAGAAGGGCAAGATCCCAATTACGGAACAGTAATAAGTGAACAGTAGATTAGAGAATTACTAAGAATTATTGCTCTCTATACTAAGTGGATTCGGACATTTGGTTTTAGTAATGGTCTAGAAAATGTAGGGCGCATTGCCCATGAATTAGGTCTTAAGGTAGCTGTTGGCGCTTGGC
The DNA here is from genome assembly GCA_026418035.1 of bacterium. Taxonomy (GTDB): domain Bacteria; phylum DUMJ01; class DUMJ01; order DUMJ01; family DUMJ01; genus DUMJ01. The sequence goes on along the minus strand of JAOACC010000031.1, from coordinate 2,774 downwards.
TAAGTAGTGATCTATCTGCTAACGAGAGAGAAATATCTATGCTTATAGAAATCGCAAGAAGAGGAGAAGCGGATATGCTGATAGTGGGCAGTGAAGTCCTTTTAAGAAATGACCTTACCGAAGAACAACTCATAAATTACATCAATAGGGTCAAACAAGCTGTCCCTAGTCTTCCTGTAGCTACAGCAGATGTATATGGTGAACTTCTACAACATCCTAATGTAGTAAATGCTGGAACAGTTGTCTTGCCAAATTACTATCCATACTGGGAAGGAATAGATGTAAGATATGCAATATCTACAATCCATATAAGACATCAGCAATTAAATAGGTAAGACTCATGTTAAAATTAAGTTATAACTAATTTTAAAGGAGGAAAGTTATGCAGAAAGAGTCAATGACCCCAAAGGAGAGATGGCTAGCGGTATTGAAGGGAGAAAAACCTGATAGATTGCCTATGGATTACTGGGCTACTCAGGAGACAACCCAGACTCTGATGAAATATCTAGGATGCTCTACCCAAGAAGAGTTATACAAAAAACTTCACATAGATAAGCCTATTGGGGTAACTCCTAAATACATAGGACCAAAGTTAGACCCTAATACAGATATGTACGGATGTAGATATAGAGATGTAAATTATGGCACTGGTGTTTATTCTGAGTGTATATACCACCCATTAGCAAGATTTGAAACTGTAGAGGAGATAGAAAAGAATTATATATGGCCTACTGTAGATTGGTTTGATTATAGCGTAATCCCAGAACAGATAAAGGGGAAAGAAGAGTATCCTATCCAGGGTGGGGGATCTGAACCATTTCTGATATACAAAAACCTAAGGGGACAAGAGCAGGCATTTATAGACCTAATAATAAACCCGGATATTGTGGAGTATTGCCTTGATAAGCTATTTGACTTCTGTTATGAAAATACTCTCAGGATATATGAGCAGATTCCTGGAAAAGTAACATTCTCCTATGTGGCTGAAGATATGGGAGGAGAGACTGATCTTATGATATCTCCAGAACATATAAGGAAATATCTATTGCCCAGGATGAAGCGTATGATAGACCTAGCACATCAGGCAGGAGTATACGCATTTCATCACAATGATGGAGCTATAAGAAAAATCATTCCAGACCTTATAGAGATTGGGATAGATATATTAAACCCTATACAATGGCGCTGTAAAGGTATGGATAGAAAAGAACTAAAGAGGGACTTTGGAGATAAGTTAGTATTCCATGGAGGAGTTGATAATCAGTATACGCTAGCCTTCGGTTCGGTAGAAGAAGTAAGAAAAGAGGTTGTAGAAAATATTGAAATCCTTGGTTACGATGGTAGATATATCATAGCTCCCTGTCATAACATACAACCTATAAGTCCGCCAGAGAATATAGTAGCCCTATATGAAACTGGCTATGAGTATGGATGGTTCTAGTTAATATGAGCTATTAGCTTCTGTCCTCCCAAGGTTCATCAGTATATTTGAGATTAAATATCCAAAGAGAACACCAGTAACTGTATAGATGATATCTTCACAATCAGGAAAATCATCTATAATATACTCTTTAACAATTTCCAGTAGTAGGGCTAAGGATATCCCTATTACAAAAGAACCAGTTATAGCAGTGATAGTAGCGGTTAATACAAATCCCCAAGTAAAGTGTAACTGTTTATCCCAGGGGATAGCTGTAAATAGTTTTTTCATATCAGACTTGGCATAAACAGTGTTAAAAGAGAGTATAGAGATTAAGATTACTATAACTGTAATATAAACTAGTTTAGGCATTGTCACCTCTTGAAATATTTTATAGATTTAGAAAGATTATATCATCCGTTCATAATCCTTGCATTAAAGTAGGATAGTCACTTGTTATCTTTACATTAAGAGTAATTTTGTATTATAATATTCTTGCCAATTGTAGCTAGGGTCCATATATAAAACTAGGACCCAGATTTAATTGGAGTTAAATAGGCTTGTAGCTATCCTATAAGGGTTCTTAAGTGAATGATGATAATTAATTAGGAAATAATTCTTTTTGTTTCTACCTATCAGGTCATTACTCATTACCTATCACTTTATGTATAGGGGAGGGATGGATATTGAATGATACAAAAATTCTTCTGTCAGCATTATTGCATGATTTTGGAAAGGCTCTAGAGAGAACAAAGGAATATAAAACCAGAGAACTCCCTAGAGATATAGTAGAGTTTGATACTTACGCTCATTCAAAACATTCCGCTTTTTTTGTTAGAACCCTAAGAAAAACAGAAAAACTCTCAGAATTCTTAAAGGAATACTTTACAGAAGATGTGGAAGAATTAGTGCTAACTCATCATAAACCTATGAATGAGTATGGTCTTATAATTCAGATATCAGATTGGTTAGCCTCTTCAGAGAGGGAAGAGTCTGAAACAGAGAAAGAACGCTATACAGAAGTCAAACTGTCTACCCCATTTAGATGGGTTGATGAAAAAGCAGAAGAGCTTTACTATCCGCTAAGTGACTTAAGAAATATAGTGCCTAAAAAGAAGGATGAAGTGTATGTTGATGAAAATAAATATTCTGCACTGCTTAATCCAGTCTTGAATAAATTCCTATCAGTTAATGATGTAGAACAACTGCTAACTCTTTACGAGTTCTATCTATCCCAAATTCCAGCCCAGACAAGAGGATTTGTTTCTGACATATCCCTCTATGACCATTCTAGGATAACTGCCGCACTAGCCCATATTTTCTACAAGGATTACAAAGAAGGGCTTCTGACCAA
>JAOACC010000060.1 GCA_026418035.1 bacterium | reverse complement strand
AGATGTGTATAAGAGACAGGTATGAGATAGTAGAAGGGGATAGGCTAAAAGACATCATAGAGATGGCAGGGGGATTAACCCCCAAGGCGAGTCTAGTAGGAGGAATTATCGAAAGGGTTTCTGGAGAGATTATAGAATTGGATTTTCTTAAATCTTCTGAAGTTCTTTTAAAGGACAAAGATCTAATTAGAATACCCACTAAGATAGATAGGGTTTACGTCTTAGGTCAAGTTAGGAACCCTGGGGCTATTACCTTGACTTCTGGAGAAATAAGTGGAACTCCAACTGGTGAAATGCTTCCTAGCCAGGCTAGAGAAGGAGCTAGGATATCTGAACTAATATCTCGTGCCGGCGGTATATTACCTACTGCAAGCGCTAGGAATATAAAAGTCCTTAGAGGAGGAAAGGAAATAGCTGTTCTTGACCTTTATAGAGTTTTAGTCTTAGGAGATATAACACAGGAGGTAAGTTTACGTCTTATAGATGGTGATGTAATATTTGTTCCTCCGATGGAGAAAACAATTAGAATCTTTGGACAAGTACGAGAACCTGGCATATACGAGATAAGAGAAGGAGATAGAATAAGAGACTTACTTATAAGAGCTGGCGGATTAACACCTCAATCTACAAGGACCTTGGCAAAGATTGAACGAACTGTAGGTGGTAAGAAAGAGGATATTCTATTTAATGTGGACTATGCACTTAGAGGGGATGAAAAGAACAATGTCTTGTTAAAAGATGGAGATAGTATATTTATCCCAGCATTAAGAAGACTTGTCTATGTATTAGGACAGGTTAATAGCCCTGGAGCTATAGAATATGTAGAAGGGAGAAGACTTACTGAGTATATAAGTACTGCGGGTGGTATAAAGGATAGAGCAGACCTTAAGAAGGTTACTGTTATTAGACAGAGTGGGGATAAACCTGAAATGATAACAGTCAATTATGAAGACATTGTTAAGAAAGGTAAAAGTGAACTGGATATAGAAATCAAAGAAGATGATATAGTTTATGTTCCAGAACTTCTCTTTAGAGGCTGGCAAGACCTTGTTCAGATACTTATGAGTATTGGGATACTAAAAGATACATTTGGCTCTCTATTTGGGTGGTAATTATGGAAGAAGAAATAAGTCTAGTTGACCTTATAAAAGTCTTAAGGAAGAGAAGAGTATACATTATATCGATCTTTCTATTAGCTGTTATAGGGGCTTATGTTTTTAGTAAGGTAAGTCCTAAGATATATTCTGCAAAGGCAGTAATACTTTTACCTAGTGAAAAAAGTACTGGAATAAGTGCTCAGCTCCTACAGTATCTTCCTATAACAGGAATTTCGAGTTTAACAGGAGGGGTGGGAGCGAATTATTCCGCTATTCTTAAGAGTCGATCAGCAGCAGAATATGTTGTTAAAAAGTTAAAGCTAGAAGAAGAGTTTAATACTAATAGCTTACAGAGGGCTATATCTATCTTACAGAAATCTGTGAAGATAAGCGATACAAAAGAGAATACTATGGAGATAACTACAGAAGCTAAAAGTCCTCAATTGGCTGCAGATATATCTAATACATATATATCTGCCTTAAAGGAGATAACGTCTAAGATTATACTTAGTTCTGCCCAGAGGGAGAAACTATTTTTAGAGAGAAGGTTAAGAGAGACAGAGAAACTTCTAAACGAGGCAGAATCTAAGCTTAAAGCCTTCCAAGAAAAGTATAAGCTAATCAGCGTAAGTGATGAGACTAAGGCCTTGATAGATAATATGGCTAATTTGCAGGCTCAGAAAGAATCTACCCAGATAGAGCTAAATGCTGTAAATTCTCAGATAAATAATCTTCAGAGCATTCTAAAGTCTCAGGCAGAACTTTTGGGTAAAGACCCTCTTACAATAACTACTATAAGCTCAGATCCTAAGATTCAGACTTGGAGAGAAAAGCTTATAGAAAGCGAAGTTACTTTAGCTACTCTGTTACAAGATTATGGGGAACTTCATCCTAAAGTGGTTGAAGTGAAGCAGCAGATAACTGAGATAAAGAGGGTTATGAAGGAAGAAATAGAGAGATTATCCGATGCATTAGGAACTCTTTCTACTCCAGAATTGTTTGATTTGAGTGTTAAAAGGATCTCTTTAGAGGCTAAATATCAAGGTTTGACAGGACTTATATCAAAATATGATGAGAAGATAAGTAGACTTCCGGATTTGAGTTTACAACTCTCTAAGCTTATTAGAGATGTAAAGTTGCAAGAAGCTATATATACTACACTCTCTACTCAATACGAACAGGCAAAAATAAGTGAAGCCAGGGAATCAGTAGAGATTCAAGTATTAGATTATGCTGTACCGCCTGAAAAACATAGTAAGCCTAACACGATGCTTAATGTCCTTATCGCTGGAGTAGCTTCCCTATTTTTGGGAATATTTTTAGCCTTCTTTCTAGAATTTTGGAGAAATCTCAAGGAGGAATTAAAGAAAGATGAGGATTCCTAGTTTTGACCTTAAGAGACAGTATCAAAATCTTAAGATGGAGATAAATCAGATTTTACAAGAAGTGATGGAAAGAGGCCAATTTATATTAGGAGAAAATGTAACTTCTTTGGAATCTGAAGTTTCTACTTATTGCGGTACTAAATACGCTATTGGAGTTGCTTCAGGGACCGATGCACTTTTACTCTCTTTGAGAGCTCTTGATATAGGACCTGGAGATGAAGTCATAACTACCCCATTTACATTCTTTGCTACTACTGAGGTTATTTCTAATCTTGGTGCAAAGCCAGTTTTTGTTGATATAGAACCAGATACTTTTGATATGAATGTAGAAGAGGTAGAACAGTTGATAACTAAAAATACTAAAGTTATTTTACCTGTTCACATCTTTGGACAGATGTGTGATATGGATAAGCTTATGGAAATTAGAGAAGGATATAACGTTTATATAGTGGAAGATGCTTGTCAAGCTATAGGTGCAGTCTATAACGGTAAAAAGGCTGGAAGCCTTGGGAACACTGGGTGTTTTAGTTTCTTTCCTACTAAGAACCTAGGGGCATTTGGAGATGGGGGAATGATTGTTACTAATGATGAGAAAATAAAAGAGAAAGTCTTAATGTTGAGAAATCACGGAAGTAAAAAGAAGTATTATCATGAAGAATTAGGTTACAATAGTAGATTAGATGAGATTCAAGCAGCTATATTAAGGGTAAAACTTAAATATTTAGATAGCTATATAAAAAGAAGGCAGGAGATAGCTAGTTTATATAGTGATCTGCTTTCAGATGTGCCTTATGTGAAAACTCCAAAGATTAAGGAAGGACGAACGCATACCTTTCATCAATATGTAATAAGGGCAGAAAAGAGAGATGAATTACAGAAGTATCTTTCTGATAATGGTATTGGTTCTACTATATACTATCCGTTGCCATTACACCTTCAAAAAGTTTACAAGGATTTGGGTTATAAATTGGGGGATCTTCCAGAGGCAGAGAAAGCCTCTGAAGAGGTTCTAGCATTACCTATGTGGCCAGAATTAAAAGATGAAGAAGTTAGAGAAGTTGTGGAGGTTATAAAATCTTTCTATGGAAAGAATTAGATTTGCTATTGTAGGGTGCGGACAGAATGCGCATAAGCATAGCGAAGTTGTTTCGGATATTCCTTATTTGGAGTTAGTAGCAGTATGTGATAGTAATTTATCTAGAGCAGAGGATTTTGCTTCTCAGTATAAGGTTAAAAAGGTTTACATGGATTATAGAGAACTTTTAGAAAAGGAAGATTTAGACTTTGTTTCTATTTCTACACCACATTCATCCCACTATGAGATTGCCAAGTTTGCACTAAATTCGAAAGTAAATGTTCTTGTCGAAAAACCATTAGCCTTAAGTTTAGAAGAAGCTAAAGAGTTGTGTTTTCTTTCTGATAACTTGGGTTTAAAGTTAGGTATGGTAGTACAAATGAGATATAATCCACTTATAGAGTTAGCTCAGGAGGCTGTAAGAAATGGAGCATTAGGAATACCTTTCTTGGGAAGTGTTCATATGCTCTGGTATAGACCACAAGAGTACTTTGAAAATTCCTGGAGAGGAAGTAAAAACTATGATGGTGGCATGCTCTATAATATGGCAATCCATTATTTAGACCTCTTGATCTTATTCTTCGGTGAGGTTCAATCTGCCTATGCCATGGCTGGTACTTTTACTCATTCGATTGAAACTGAGGATACTTTGGTTGCAGTTTTAAGATTTTATAATGGCACTTTAGCTACTTTTGAAGGAAGTTTTTCTATCTATCCTCAGAATCTTGAGACAAGTTTGAGTATATTTGGGGATAAAGGAACTATAGTAATTGGTGGCTTGGCACTGAATAGTATTAATGCATGGAGAATAAAAGATAATGTGATTTCTCCAAAAGTCATTACATATGACCCTTTATATCTTAGGAGACTCTGTTTTAAAAATATGGTGCTAGATTTTTGTAATGGTATAATTAAAAATACTCCTACAAGGATAGATGCTGTGAGTTCTCTATTAGTTTTAGAGACTATAGATACTATCTATAAATCTTTAAGAGAGGGATGAACTATGCCCAAAGCTATTGGAATAGATATTGGAGGAACGAAAATTCTTTCTGCTGTTATAGATGAGGAAGGAAATATAATAAAGACTTTAAGAGTTCCAAGCGAAGGTAAAGAGGGTAGAGAGAGGATTTTGAGCCACTTGTATGAAGCTATAGAGGGTGTTTTGACTGATGATATAGAAGGAATAGGTATAGGGACTGCAGGTCAGGTTGATCCCGATACTGGCACAATAATTACTGCTACACCTAACCTTAAAGACTGGGCTGGAACCTCTTTAAAAGATATAATTGAGAGAAGATTTAATCTTCCTACCTATGTAGATAATGATGGTAATGTGGCTGCTTTAGGAGAATGGTGGGCTGGTGGTGGGAAGGGTGCTAGATGTCTTTTATGTCTTACTATAGGTACCGGGATTGGTTCTGGAATAATCTATGATGGCAAGGTTTTTAGAGGCGCCAAAGGTGTTGGTGCAGAGTTAGGACATATGAGTATAAAGTATGATGGGATTAGATGTAACTGTGGTGGTATAGGGTGTATTGAGGCATATGCATCTGGTCCAGCTCTTGTAAAAAGAATTCAAGAAAGGGGTAGGTTTATATCGACTCCTGAAGAGATTCAAAGATATGCAGAAGAGGGGGATAAAGTAGTTTTAGAAGCAATAGAAGAGATTGGAACGTTACTTGGATATGCAATGGTAAGCTTTATAAATATATTTAATCCTGATATTATACTTCTTTCTGGGGGTGTTTCTAATTTGGGTAATTTTTTGATTAATCCTATAAGGAAAGTGGTTGATACTTATGCCCTTCCTGGCGGAAGAGATGTGAAGATAACTAGGGCTACTTTAGGTGATAAGGCTGGTGTAGTGGGAGCGTCTGCTCTAGTATTTTTGAAGGGAGCAAAATAATTAAGGAGGAGGAATTTTATGGCAGAAGAAAGACAATTAGTTGTATTCTCTCTATTAAGTGAAGACTATGGGATAGATATCTATAAGGTTCAAGAGATCATTCAGTATAGGGACATAACCTTTGTACCTAAGGCTCCACCATTTGTTAAAGGTGTTATAAACCTTAGAGGTAAGATAATACCGGTTATAGACCTAAAGGAGAGGTTTAATCTACAAGAAAAAGAAATTACGTCAGATACAAGGATAATAGTGGTAGAGATATCATCACAGACAGTTGGTTTAATAGTAGATTCTGTAACTGAGGTCTTAAGAATACCAAAGGATAATATAGAGCCCCCACCTCCGGTTACTACTATAGGAGCGGACTTTATAGAAGGGGTTGGGAAATTGGATGAAAGATTGATTATTATATTAGATATAGATAAGATACTAACTAGAGAAGAAAAAGGCGAATTGGTAACTTTGCAATAATAGTGGGTGACCTATTATTCTAGGTACAATTATAAATACTATTACTGTTATAGCTGGAAGTAGCATAGGATTATTTTTAGGAAATAGGTTTTCTGAGAGGTTGCAGAGAATAGCCATACAGTCTGTAGGTCTATTTACTCTGACGGTAGGTCTAAAAATGGCATTTGGTGCTAAAGATATAAAAGAATCCTTAATTGTTTTGATAAGTCTTGCTGTTGGTGGTATAATAGGTGAATTGTTAGATATAGAATCTTTTTTGGAGAGATTAGGAGATACTATTAAAGAAAAGACTTCAAGTAACGTAGCTACTTTTACACAGGGTTTTATGACGGCTAGTTTGCTTTTCTGTATAGGACCTATGGCAATTACTGGTGCAATAGAGGATGGTATAAAAGGTACGTATAATATACTACTTACAAAGTCCATAATGGATGGGATTTCGTCTATAGTCTTATCTGCCTCGCTAGGAATAGGGGTTATTTTTTCAGCTTTGATTGTCTTGGGTTATCAAGGAGCACTAACTATACTTGCTTCTATAGTTGGAAATCTTCTCCCTAGTAGTTCTGTAAACTGTATAACTATAGTTGGAGGGCTAATGATTATTGGAATAGGTATTAACCTTTTGGGTATAGGAAAGATAAAAGTAGGGAATCTATTGCCAGGACTTTTAATAGGAGGGTTATTAGGAGCTATATTATGATAGATATAAGACTTATAGAAACTAAACCAGAGGAAATAAAAAATCTTTTAAAGAAAAAGGGAATGGATAATCCGCCTATTGATAAAATATTAGAGTTAAATCAGAGGAGGAAAAACCTTATTAAAGAGGTGGATAACCTTAGACACTTACAGAATGTAACCTCTAAAGAGATACAAAAAAATCCTAAAGATAAAGAAATTCTTATTAATAAGATCAGAGAAATAGTTCCTAAATTAAGAGAACTTGAGGATGAATTGAAGAAGGTGGAAGATTCTCTTAATGGATTGATATTAACCTTGCCTAACCTTCCTCATGAGAGTGTTCCTGAAGGAAAGGATGAAGATAGCAATGTACCGATAAAGTATTGTGGTAATATCCCGCAGTTTGATTTTATACCAAAGGATCATTTAGAATTGGGGGAGGCTTTGGACTTGATAGATGTAAAGAGAGCAGGAAAGGTAAGTGGTTCTAGGTTCTACTATCTTAAACGCGAATTAGTTATACTAGAGTATGCACTGATAAGATTTGTAACGGACCTTCTTTTAGAGAAAGGGTTTATACCTGTTATTCCTCCTATACTTGTAAGAGAAGATATACTTTATAATCTCGGATATCTTCCTGAACTTGAAGAACAGATATATAAGATACCTCTCGATGAGCTTAGATTGGCTGGAACTTCAGAACATACTATTGTACCTATGTTTAAGGATGAAATCCTTGATGCAAAGGATCTGCCTCAGAGATTCATCTCTTTTTCTTCTTGTTTTAGAAGAGAGGCTGGGGCTGCAGGGAAAGATACGAGGGGTATATTGAGGGTTCATCAATTTGATAAACTTGAAATGGTATCCTTTACTTTACCTGACAAATCTTGGGAAGAGCATGAATTTTTACTCTCCATCGAAGAAGAAATAATGAGTAAACTGAATATTCCCTATAGGGTAGTCCTTATATGCGCCGGTGATTTAGGATTTCCTGCGAGCAAAAAATACGACATAGAAGCCTGGATGCCAGGACAGAATAGATATAGAGAGACACATTCTTGTAGTAATTGTACCGACTTTCAGGCTAGACGCCTGAATATAAGGTATAGAGATGAAGACGGAAATGTTCATTATGTCCATATCTTAAATGGAACTGCTCTAGCTATAGGCAGAGCAATTATTGCCATAATGGAGAATTATCAGAATAAAGATGGAAGTATAAAGATTCCAGAAATCTTGGTTCCTTATACTAAGTTTGAGGTAATAAAGTGATGAAAGAGGTAGTAGTTGTTTTGGATTTTGGTTCACAATATACAAATCTTATAGCTAGGAGGATAAGAGAACAACAAGTATATTCTGAAATATTACCATGTGATGTTACCTTTGAAGAGATAGAGAAGAAGAATCCTAAAGGGATTATTCTTTCTGGTGGTCCTTCTAGTGTATACGAGGAAGGAGCCCCTACGTGTAGTTCCCTAGTTTTTAGTGGGAAATATCCTGTATTAGGTATTTGCTATGGAATGCAACTTATGGCATATGTACTTGGAGGTAAGGTAGTAAGGGGTGAAAGAGGAGAGTTTGGTAAGACTCTTTTAAAGATTGAGAATGAATCTCTCTTATTCGATGGGATAGATCGGGAATTTATTTCTTGGATGAGCCATAATGATATAGTAATAAAGCCTCCAGGTAATTTCAAAATTACTGCCTCTACCGATAATACTCCTATAGCTGCTATGGAAGACTCTAGTAGGAATCTTTACGCTGTTCAATTTCATCCTGAAGTTGTTCATACTATAAACGGCGATAAGATTATAAGGAACTTCCTTTACAAGATATGTCGCTGTAGTGGAGATTGGACTCCTGAACACTTTATCAACGAGACAATAGAAAATATAAAGAGAACTGTTAAAGATGGCAGAGTTATATGTGCATTGAGTGGGGGAGTAGATTCTACCACTACTGCTGTGCTTGTTCATAAGGCTATTGGAGACAACCTTATTTGTATATTTGTCAATCAGGGAACACTTAGACAGAATGAGGTTGAGCAGGTATTAGATACTCTAAGAAATTTTAATATGAAAGTAGAATATATAGATGCTACTGAGAGATTTTTGGAAAGATTAAAGGGAGTAATAGACCCTGAAGAGAAGCGTAAGATAATTGGCCACGAATTTGTAAGTATATTTGAAGAGATAGCTATAAGGCTTGGTAATATAGATTTTCTTGCTCAAGGAACACTTTATCCTGATGTAATAGAAAGTGCAACGAGTTCTCAAAAGGCACATAAGATAAAGACTCACCATAATGTTGGTGGGTTACCGGAGAAAATGAGGTTAAGATTGATTGAGCCATTAAGATATCTTTTTAAGGATGAGGTTAGAAAGGTGGCTCTATCTCTTGGTATTCCAGAGAGAATAGTTTATCGACAGCCTTTCCCAGGGCCAGGATTAGCAATAAGAATTATAGGAGAGGTCACCAAGGAGAGATTAGAGATCATTAGAAAAGCAGATTATATAATCTCTACTGAGATAGAGAGAGCTGGTTTAAGTAAAGAACTTTGGCAATATTTTGGTGTTCTTTTACCAGAAATGAGTGTTGGGGTTATGGGGGATAAAAGGACATTTGGGCATGTAGTAGCTATAAGGGCTATTTTAAGTGAAGATGGAATGACTGCAGATTGGGCTAGATTGCCGTATTCTCTTCTAGAGACTATATCTAACAGAATAATAAATGAAGTTCCTAAAGTTAATAGGGTTGTGTATGATATAAGTTCGAAACCACCAGCCACAATAGAGTGGGAATAATATATGGAGTTGATAGAAGAGGTAATTTCCAAACTTAAGAGTGTAGGTCCAAGACCAACAGGTTCGGATAAAGAGAAGGAATTTTCTAATTGGATAGAGGATAAGCTTAAGTCCTTTGGACTTGACGTCGAGGTCCAGGACTTTAAAGTTGTTCCAACTTATTCTTACCCCTATATAATAATCTGGGGCCTTTTAATTTTATCTGTATTTTTTATATCCATTAATAGATTTTTCTCATTTCTCCTAGCATTAATTATTGTCTTTTTGGAATTTAGAGAACTAGATACATTTCATAATATTACGAATCTATTTAGAACTAAGATATCTAGAAATGTGATTGGTAAAAACTCTGATAAGCCAAATCTAGTTATAATGGCTCATATAGACTCTGCTAGGACATCTATATTCTTTCATCCTAAGTATGTTACTTCTCCTAGGATTTCGATGCTTCTTACTACTGGTTCTAGCTTAGCTGTATTAGTTCTTGCCTTTCTTAATCTTATCCTTCCTCTAAAACTTTGGTTCTACATTGGATTGATTCCCTCTTTATATCTACTATTCCTTATATTTGCCCATATACACAGAGAATTGTTTATGGGATTTAGTCCTGGAGGAAACGATAATGGTTCTGGTGTTATAACTGCTTTATGTAGCGCTAAGATATTAAAAGAGGAGAATATCCCCTTTTGGGTAGTATTTACTGGGGGAGAGGAATCTGGTACTTATGGAGCTGAAGTCTTAGAGAGAGAATATGGTGAGAAGTTGAAAGATGCTTTCATTTTGAATCTTGATAACCTTGGGGCAGGAAGACTTACAGTAGCTACCAAAGAGGGTATGTGGAGGATATTTACGGTAAAAGATGGTTGGTTAAATGTTATAAAAGAGTGTATTAAAGGTATAGATGTGGATTTTAGACCCTATTTAGGTCTTTCCACCGATGCTACTGTATTTTTAGCTAGGAATTACAATGCCGGGACTATTATTGCACTTGATGAAAGAGGATTCCCTGTAAATTGGCATTGGTATACTGATAGTGTAGAATTTTTAGATAAGAAGATCTTGACGAATGCTATTAATATAGTTGTAAATTTGGGGAGATATATAAAATGATATTGAAGAAATATTTAGCGGATAGGATTTTAGATGCATTAGTCAAAATTAATATACAGTGTACAGAGGTAGTGGTAGATAGAACTCAGAGTCCAGATTTTGGACATTATACCTCATCTGTATCCTTTAATCTTTCTAGGGTTCTTAAAAAATCTCCATATGAGATAGCAAAGAATATAGTAGAGAACCTTACAGACCCATTGGAATTTATAAACAAAGTAGAGATAAGGAACGGTTTTATAAACTTCTTTCTTAAAGAGAATGCCTTTGGTCTTGTTATAAAAGAGATTATGAAAGAAAGAGCAAACTATGGAAAATTTAATGAAGGACAAGGGAAAAAGGTTCAGATAGAGTTTGTAAGCGCTAATCCTTCTGGTCCACTTCATGTTGGTAATGGAAGAGGTGGTGCTTTAGGGGACGTCCTGGCTAACATTTTTGAGTGGTTTGGATACAAGGTGGAGAGAGAGTTCTATGTGAATGATATGGGGACTCAGATGAATCTTTTAGCTCTCTCTGTTGAGGCTAGGATGAAAGAATTATTAGGAATGCCTTTTGAATTTCCGGAAGATGGATATCATGGAGAGTATATAAAGGATATAGCTAATTTAGCCATTGGAAGATTTGGTAGTGATATCTGGAATCTTCCTCAAGAGAAAAGATTAGAAAGACTTAAAGAGTTTGCTAAGGATACAATACTAGAATGGCAAAGAAGAGACCTAGAAGATTTTGGGATAAGATTTGATTGTTGGTATAAGGAAAGCACTCTACATGAGAAAGGTCTTTTGAAAGAGGCTTTTGAGATACTCAAAGCTTGCGGTTACACTTATGAAAAGGATGGAGCTGTATGGTTTGCCTCTACTAGATTTGGTGATGAAAAAGATAGAGTTCTTGTAAAGAGCGATGGGTCTTCTACATACTTTTTGGCTGATATAGCGTATCATTTAGATAAATACAGGAGGGGATTTTCTCGTATAATTGATATATGGGGAGCTGACCATCATGGCCACATCCCCAGAATGAAGGCTAGTGTAAAGGCATTAGGTTATGACCCTAATACTCTTGAACTGATAATATACCAGATAGTTCATCTCTTTAGAGGTGGTTCTGCAGTAAGAATGTCTAAGAGAGCTGGGGAGATGGTTACACTTAGGGAATTGCTAGATGAAGTAGGAAAAGATGCTGCTAGATACTTCTTTATTATGAGAGACCCAAATAGTCAGTTAGATTTCGATATAGATTTAGCAAAAGCTCAGTCTAGCAATAATCCTGTGTATTATGTCCAATATGCTTTTGCCAGATGCTGTAGTCTTTTTAGACAAGCCGAAGCACGAGAAGTAGAGATAGAAAGGGTGTTTAATTGTGATTTGTCTTATCTTAAGGATCCGTTAGAAGTCGATCTTATGATAATCCTTGAAGACTTTCCAGATATGCTAAGGAATGCATTTTATAATCGTGCCCCACATAGACTTACTTTTTATCTTGAGTCTTTAGCTAAGAGTTTTCATTCTTTCTATAACTCCCTACGTATCTTGCAAGAAGAAGAGCCTGTAATGTACGCTCGTATGGCTCTTGTTTTTGCTACTCAACAAGTAATAAAAAATGGATTAGATATAATAGGGGTTAGCACTCCAGAAAAGATGTAGACATACTGCTTTGTGATATAATGAAAATAGTAATATTATAGGGGGATAACAGATGGAAAGTAGAGTAGAGAATCCTTTGGGACAGATAAATATTTCTGCTAATGCTATAGCTAATATAGTAACTAATGCTACTTTAAGATGCCCTGGAGTGGTAGGTATGAGCTCTAAGTCCTTTACCGAGGAGATAGCTAACCTTTTAAGAGTAGAGTCTCCTTCTAAAGGTGTAGAAATTAATATTTCAGGAGATAAAGTAGATGTAAATGTATATATTATAGTAAAATATGGAACAAGTATACCAGAACTTGCGGAGACTATAGCTAGTTCTATAAAAACAGACTTAGAGAAATATACAGGACTTACAGTTTCCTCCATAAATGTAAGTGTCGTTGGCATCTCTTAAAAGTAGGAGAGGTGTAGATGGTTGGCTTTAGATATTCCTATTCAGTACGTTAAGGGAGTAGGTCCTAAAAGGGCTCTTCTTTTTAAAAAGCTTGGCGTAGAGACACTACGTGATTTGATCTATTTTATTCCAAAGAGATATGAGGATAGGAGTAACTTAAAGCCTATAAACTCTCTAGAATCAGATACTTATCAAACTGTTCTATGTTATGTAGTGGATATCCAGGAGGAGAAAGTAAGGAATAATCTTACACTAGTTAAAGCAAGGGTGAGAGATAATACCGGTGAAGCTGTTGCAATATGGTTTAATCAGACTTATCTGAAGAATATATTGAGGAAGGGGACTAAACTCTATCTATATGGAAGTATTACTAGAAAGTTCGGAAAGGTAGAGATACAGAATCCTGACTATGAAATAGCAGATGGTGATGAGACTATCCATACAGGAAGAATAATACCTATTTATCCTCTCACCGAAGGTTTAAGCCAAAAGATAGTAAGAAACATTATCTGGAATACTCTTAATAGATATTTAGATGAGTTAGAAGAATTTATCCCCATAGAAATATTAGATAAATATAGTTTTCCAGATATAAAAAATGCTATACAGGGAATACATTTTCCAGACTGTGAAGATACCCTTAGAAGAGCTAGAGAAAGATTAGCATTTGAAGAATTTTTTTTACTCCAGCTTGCTATATTAAGACGTAGGATGTCTTTGCTGGAGGAAAGCGCTCCTGTAATAAAAGTATCGAAAGAGGTTGAAGAGAAGTTTTTTAAGAGTCTTCCTTTTGAATTAACAAATGCGCAAAAAAGAGTAATCGAGGATATTAAAAGAGATATAGCAAGTGGAAAATCTATGCAGAGACTTTTACAAGGTGATGTCGGTTCTGGGAAGACTGTAGTAGCAGCTTACTTTTTATATGTAGTAGCTAGCAATGGTTATCAGAGTGCAATTATGGCTCCAACAGAAATCCTTGCTCAACAGCATTACGATAGAATTGGACCGCTTTTATCGAATTTGGGTTTAGAAACTGCTTTACTTATTGGTTCTACAAAGGAGAAAGAAAAACAAGAGATAAAGGAGAGATTAGCACTTGGAGAATTATCTGTAATTATCGGAACTCATGCCCTTATACAGGAAGATATAGAGTTTAAAAATCTTGTTGGTATAGTTATAGATGAACAACATAGATTTGGTGTCATGCAAAGGATGACTTTAAGAAGTAAAGGGGTTTCTCCTCATTTTCTTGTTATGAGTGCTACCCCTATTCCTAGGACTTTAGCTCTTACACTTTATGGAGATCTTGATATTTCAGTTATAGACGAGCTCCCTAGTGGTAGATTACCTGTTGCTACATATTGGGCTTCTAGTGAACAAAGAGCTCAAGTATACAGTATGGTTAGGAAGATTGTTAGGAGTGGCCAACAGGCTTACATTGTATGTCCTCTTATAGAGGAGTCCGAAAGATTAGAGGTAGAATCGGCTGTAGCTTTAGCTAAGAAGATGCAAGAAGAGGTATTTCCAGAATTCAAAGTTGGTTTACTTCATGGGAAAATGAGTATTGGTGAAAAAGAAGAAGTGATGAACAAATTTAGAAATGGAGATATCAATATACTAGTTTCTACAACGGTAATAGAGGTAGGAGTAGATGTTCCTAATGCAACTGTTATGGTAATAGAAAATGCAGAGAGATTTGGACTTTCTCAACTACATCAGTTAAGAGGTAGGGTAGGTAGAGGGAACTTAAAATCTTATTGTATTCTTATAAGTGATTTAGCTACAGAGGAAGCTAGAGAAAGGATAAAGATAATGACTAAAACACAGAATGGTTTTGAGATAGCTGAAGCAGACTTAAGACTTAGGGGTCCAGGTGAATTAAATGGTACTAGGCAGCATGGTATACCAGATTTTAAGGTAGGAAATATTATACGTGACGTTAGAACTTTAGAATTAGCGAGAGAAGAGGCAATAAATCTTTTAAAGAAAGACTCTGATCTTAATTCTTTTAAAAAACTGAAGGAAAGAGTAGAAAGTTCTCGTATCTTAGAATTTTTGAGTACGGGTTAATAATGGAGATAATTATTACAGGGGGGATATTTAGAGGTAGAAAGTTGCAAGTTCCAAATGGTATCAATGTAAGACCTACTATGAGTTTCATTCGTGAGGCTGTCTTTAGTTCTCTAGGAAGCATGGTGAAAGATTCTACGTTCTTAGACCTTTATGCAGGTTTTGGAACTGTGGGGATAGAAGCTTTAAGTAGAGGAGCAAAAGAAGTTACTTTTGTTGAAAAGAATAGAAAGTGTATGGATGTTATAAAGAAAAATCTGGATATACTTGGCTGTTTGGAAAAGGTAAGTATATATTGTATGTCAGTAGAGAATTTTGTTAAATTTTCAGATAGTGCATATGAAATTATCTACCTAGATCCACCATACAATTTGGATTGTTCTAATATTATTAGAGAAATCTTAAGTAAGGGGCTACTTGCAAATAGTGGTATTATAATATGGGAGACTTCTGTAAGAAGTAATATTAATAGAGAGTCTCTTAATATAACAAAAGAAAAGAGATATGGAGAATCATTATTGATATATATAAAGAAGGGATCATAGTTAAATGAAAAGGGCTGTATATCCAGGAAGTTTTGACCCTATAACAAATGGGCATATAGATATAATAAAGAGAGCATCGAAGCTCTTTGATGAGCTTATCGTGGCTGTTCTTGTTAATCCAGCCAAAACTCCTCTATTTACAGTAGAGGAAAGGATGGAATTAATAAGACAGAGTCTTAACGATATGCCTAATGTAAAGGTCGATAATTTTGATGGTTTACTAGCTCATTATGCAGCGAAAATAAATGCAGATGTAATAGTTAGAGGGTTAAGGGCGGTATCTGATTTTGAGACAGAATTCCAGATGGCTCTTATGAATAGAAGATTAAATCCTGATGTGGAGATAGTTTTCCTGATGACAAGTTATGAATATTCTTATCTAAGCTCTGGTGTAGTAAAAGAAGTAGTTAAATTAGGAGGTAGTGTTTCAGGTTTAGTTCCCGAGTGTGTTGAAACTAAACTCTTAGAGAAGGTTGGACGAAGATGAAGTTGGGAGTCTCTTTAGCACAGATATATCCTAAGTTAGGAGATTTAGAATATAATATAGAAAAACATTTAGAGATTGTTAAAGAAGTAAAACAAAGATCTCAACTTTTAATCTTTCCAGAACTGAGCCTTACAGGTTCTAACCTTATGGACCTAGTTATAGATATAGCACAGACTAAGGATAGTAATCTCCTTAGACCTATATTGGAGGCTTCTACATATATAGATATGATTTTAGGATTAGTTGAACTTGGAGAAGATAAAGGCCTTTATGATTCTGCTTTTTATTATAGCAATTCTTCTCTTAAGTCTATTCAACGTAAGCTCTTTTTAACTTCCCATGTAGGAAGTCTCAAGTATTTTACAAGTGGAGATAGGATAGATGTTATAGATGCTAGATGGGGTAAGTTGGGAGTTGTTGTTGGAGAAGACATATTAAATCCTTTAATAATATCACCCTTTGTTAAAGCTGGAATTAAAATACTGATAATAGTAAGTAATAATATATCTGTTGGTTATTCTTCTAATAAAGCAGGCATCCCTAAATGTTCTGTAGATTTAATGAATCTTTTAATTACCTACGCAAGACTTTATTCTTTCTATATTGTCTACGTAAATAGAGTGGGTTTTGAAGATGGTATTAATTTCTTTGGTGGTTCCTGTGCAATAAGTCCTTCTGGAGAAATTTTAGCTTCTTGCCCTTATTTTGAAGAGTCTGTTATTAGTTTGGAACTAGATTTGGAAACCTTTAGGAATGATAATATTTTTATAGATTTTGACAAGGCGTTTAAGTTGGTGAAAGATTTTACTTATGAATACTAGTATTTCTTTTGATCCAATCTTTACAGAGGATATACTTGTAAGATTTATAAGAGATGAAACCAAAAAGTTTGATATAAATAGGATAGTAATAGGACTGTCAGGAGGATTAGATTCTAGCGTATCTGCTACGTTAGCAGTAAAAGCTTTAGGTAAAGAGAATGTTTATGGCTTTATATTACCATATAAGACGACTAGTAAAGGGAGTCTAGATGATGCACAACTTATAGTAAAGATGTTAGGTATTCAGGCAGAGACAATAGATATAACTCCGATAGTTGATAATTATTTTAAGACAGATAATGTAGATAAGGTTAGGAAGGGTAACTTTATAGCTAGAATTAGAATGTGTATACTCTTTGATAAATCTAATGAGCTTAATGCACTAGTATTAGGGACTAGTAATAAAACAGAATTATTACTTGGCTATGGGACTATATATGGAGATATGGCTTCTGCCATAAATCCTCTAGGAGACTTGTATAAAACACAGATAAGAATCTTGGCAAAGGAGATAGGAATTCCAGAGAGAATCATATTTAAACCACCTACTGCTGACCTATGGATTGGACAGACAGATGAAGGAGAGTTAGGTATAACTTATGAGGAGGCGGATGATATATTGTATAATCTCATTGAAAGGAGAATTCCCCCATCTATCTTAATAGAGAGGGGATATGATGTTACTAAGATTAACAAGATTATAGGTCTGGTAAAGAGGAATCAATTTAAACGTTCTTTACCTATTATTGCAAAGTTGACTAATAGAACTATTGGTATTGATTTTAAGTATCCTAGAGACTGGGGAAGATAAAAAGGAGGAAATTTTATGGGTGAAGCTGTAGATATTATACAAAGGATAAGGGAAAAGGCGAAAAGGGCAAATAAAAAAGTTGTTTTACCAGAAAGTTTTGAGGAGAGAACTATAAGGGCAGCCGAGATAGCAAGTAAAGAAGGCATAGCTAGAATAGTACTTATAGGCGAAGAGTCGGCTTTAAAAGAGAGAGCTAAGGAACTTAAAGTTAGTTTAGATGGAATAGAAATTATAAATCCAGATACTTATCCTGAAAAGGAATTATTAGCTAGCACATTGGTAGAGCTTAGAAAGAACAAAGGTATAGACACTTTAGATAAGGCTTATGAAGTCCTTAAGAATCCACTCTACTTTTCTACCATGTTATTGAAGTTAGATAGAGTTGATGGATGGGTAGCAGGGGCAGCGCACTCAAGTGCAGATGCAGAAAGACCTATCTTTCAGATTATAAAGACAGCTCCAGGTATAGACATAGCTTCAGGGGCATTTCTTATGGTTGTTCCAGATTGTCCTTATGGAGAAAATGGAATCTTCCTTTATGCGGACTGTGGTGTGAACCCTAATCCAAATGCAAATGAACTTGCCTCTATAGCTATATCTAGCGCTCAGTTATTTAGATTATTAGTTGAAAAAGAACCAAGAGTGGCAATGTTATCTTTCTCAACTAAGGGAAGCGCTAAGCATGAACTAGTTGATAAAGTGGTTGAGGCTACTAAAATAGCTAAGAGTAAGGCGCCTGACCTTGTTATAGACGGGGAACTTCAAGGAGATGCAGCGTTGGTTCCTACTATTGGTAATTCTAAAGCTCCTGGTAGTCCTGTTGCTGGAAAGGCAAATGTCCTTATATTTCCTGACCTTAATGCTGGTAATATATGCTATAAGCTTACAGAGAGGCTTGCTAAAGCTAAGGCTATAGGTCCAATACTTCAAGGAACTGCCAAGCCGGCAAATGATTTATCTAGAGGGTGTAGCGTTGAAGATATAGTAGATTCTATTGCTATTGTATGTGTAAGAGCTACCAGTTTATAGGAGGTTAAAAATATTATGAAGATACTAGTAGTAAATTGTGGGAGTTCTTCTCTTAAATACCAGCTCTTTGATATGGAGAAGGAGGAGGTTATAGCGAAAGGTATAATAGAGAGAATAGGGACTCCTCCATCTTATCTTACTTATTCGGTCAATGGAGAAAAAAAGAGAAAAGAAGTAAGTGCTGGTAATCATACAGAGGCGTTTAAAGTAGTTATAGATACCCTACTAAATGGAGTTAATCCTGTGATAAGTTCCATAGAAGAGATTAAGGCAGTGGGTCATAGAGTGGTCCATGGTGGTGAGAAATTTAAAGAACCTACTATTATAGATGATGAGGTAATAGCTGAGATAGAGAAGAATAACGAGTTAGCTCCACTTCATAATCCTGCGGGTCTTGCAGGTATAAGGGCTAGTATGGAAGTCTTGCCAAATGTCCATCAGACAGCTGTGTTTGATACATCTTTCCATTCAAATATGCCTAAATACGCCTATTTATACGCAATACCTATGAGATTCTATAGGGATTATAGAATTAGAAGATATGGCTTCCATGGGACTAGTCATTACTATGTGGCTAATAGAGCTGCACAATTAGTTGGAAGACCGATAGAAGAGTTGAAGATTGTTACCTGTCATCTTGGTAATGGTTGTAGTATTAGTGCAGTTAAAGGAGGTAGGTCTATAGATACTAGTATGGGATTCACTCCTCTAGAAGGTCTTATTATGGGAACTAGAAGTGGAGATTTAGACCCAGCAATTCCCCTTTATCTTATGAGAAATCTTAACTATACTGCAGAAGAGGTAGATGACATCCTTAATAAGGAGAGTGGTCTCTTAGGCATTTCTGAATTTAGCAATGATATGAGAGACATTATGAAGGCAGCCGAAGAGGGTAATCAGAATGCAAAATTAGCTATGGAGATGTTCTGTTATAGAATTAAAAAATATATTGGAGCATATACTGCCATTATGAATGGGTTGGATGTGCTAGTATTTACTGCAGGGATAGGAGAAAATGAACCAGAAATAAGAGAGATGGTATGTGATGATATGGACTATCTTGGTATTAAAATAGACCCTCAAAAGAATAACTTTAAGGGTCAGGAAAAGGAGATTAGCGCTTCAGATTCTAAAGTGAAGGTATGGGTTATTCCTACCAATGAAGAGTTGGTTATTGCAAGAGAGACTGCACGTCTAATTAGCTGAGTGTTTTATTATGAATATAGATGTTAAAGAGATGCTAGAGGGGAAGGTTAATATTACCTCTTTTCGCTACGTTGAGACTCTAGAAACAATGGAAGGACTTATGTTTGATGATCTACCTGAGGTGGAAGGTAAGCTTAAAAGAATTGAGAGGAGAAAGTTATTACTTGCTTGCAAGGTTAAAACTAGAGTCTTACTTGAATGCAGTAGATGTCTTGATGTTTATCCACAGGAGCTTGAATTTTCCTATGAAGAGGTCTATACAGAAGAGCCTTTAAGAATAATAGGTAAATTGACAGAAGAGGATTTTAAGTATACAATAGAGAACAATATGGTTGATGTTTCTAAAAGTGTTAGGGAGAATATAATAATGAATCTCCCTATTAAACCTTTATGTAGAGAAGATTGTAAGGGGCTTTGTCCTGTATGTGGTAAGAATCTTAATAGAGAGAAGTGTAATTGTAACTTAGAGGATATAACTATAGAATACTGAAGATATGGAGGGGATAGATAAGGTATGGCTAATCCAAAGAAGAAGATGTCTAGATGCAGAACACATAGAAGGAGGTCCCTCTGGAAACTGGAACCTCCAACGTTAATACGTTGTCCGCAGTGCCATAGTTGGACCTTACCTCATAGGGTATGTCCTTCTTGTGGCTATTATGATGGCGAAGAAGTCATAACGATTAAACAAGAGAAATGAGAATAGCTTTAGATGCTATGGGTGGGGATTTTGCCCCACAGGTATTGGTAGAAGGAGCTTATATAGCTAAAGACAGTCCAGATGTTGAATTAGTCCTGGTAGGAGATGAAGTAAAGATACGTGAAATTATTGGCGATAGAAATATTCCTTTTGAGATAGTTCATACCGATGAAGCTATAGGAATGGATGAACATCCTACTCAGGCTATTAAGACCAAAAAGAGAGCTTCTCTAGTTGTAGCTGTAGAGATGCTTAAAGCTGGTAAGGTAGATGCTGTAGTATCTGCTGGAAATACTGGTGCGTTTGTAGCTTGTGCATCTTTAATATTGGGAACTCTACCTGGAATAGAGAGACCTTCTATTGGGGTAACTATTCCAACATTAAAGAATCCTGTTTTTATTATAGATACAGGGGCTAATGTTGACTGTAAACCGAATTACCTATATCAATTTGCTATTATGGGTATTAGTTATTCTCATAATATATTGGGTATAGAAAATCCAAGAGTAGGATTGCTAAATATAGGGGCAGAAGAGACTAAAGGAAATAATCTTACAAAATCTGTTTATCCTTTATTAAAGAAACTAAAGAACTTTGTAGGCAATATTGAGGGAAACGATATATTTGAAAATAAGGCAGATGTAATTGTATGTGATGGTTTTGTTGGTAATGTATTACTAAAGTTTGCGGAAGGTTTTGCGTATACTTTTGGAAAGATGGTAAAAGACTCTATAATAGATTCCTCTATTCCTCGTTCTGCCAGGTTTTTTGTTGATAGTGCTATAAATAATGCCTTTTCTATATATGACTTCTCAGAATATGGAGGGACTCCTTTGCTTGGAGTTAATGGAGTCTGTATAGTTGCTCATGGAAGATCTAATGCAAAGGCTATATTTAATTCTATAAAGGTGGCTAAAAGGTCTATAGAATCTAATCTTCTCAAGGAGATAGAAGAAGGAGTAACTTCTTATGTCAGTTAGAATGGTTGGTATTAAAGGAATAGGTTCTTATGTGCCTCCAAAAGTCTTAACTAATGCTGATTTAGAGAAAATTGTCGATACTTCAGACGAGTGGATAGTTACTCGCACTGGTATTAGAGAGAGGCATATAGCAGAGCTTGATGTTGCTACTTCTGATCTTTCTCTTGAGGCAGCAAAAATGGCTCTAGAGTCTGCTAGTTTGACCCCTGAGGATATTGACCTTATAATAGTGGCAACTGTAACCCCTGATATGTTTTTCCCTGCTACTGCCTGTATTCTACAGGATAAGTTAGGGGCAAAGTGTCCCGGTTTTGATCTCTCTGCCGGATGTTCTGGTCTTATATATGCATTAAGTGTTGGAGCACAGTTTGTGGCTAATGGAACTTATGATAATGTTCTAGTAGTTGGAGCTGAGGTTCTGTCTAAGATTACCGATTGGCAGGATAGGTCTACTTGCGTACTCTTTGGAGATGGAGCAAGTGCGGTAGTCTTGAGTCCAGTAGTACGAGGAGGTTTCAAGTCTTTTATACTTGGAGCGGACGGTAGTGGTGGAAATCTTTTAGAGATACCTGCTGGAGGTTCAAGACTTCCGACTTCTTATGAAACTGTCTCTCGGAAGCTTCATTATATAAAGATGAATGGTAAAGAGGTTTTTAAGTTTGCAGTAAAGATTATGGGTGAGGCTGCTTTAGAGGCGATTGAGAAAGCAGAACTAGACCCTTCAGATATAGACTTGTTTATTCCGCATCAGGCGAATATAAGAATTATTGAGTCAGCTGCAGAGAGATTAGGCCTTTCCATGGATAAGGTTTTTATTAATTTGGATAGATATGGTAATACATCTTCTGCCTCAGTAGGTATAGCTCTTCATGAGGCTCTTCTTCTGGGCAAGATAAAAGAAGGTAGTAAGATTGTTATGGTTGGATTTGGTGCAGGACTTACTTGGGGGGCTTGTGTATTAGAATGGTAAAAAGAGCTTTTATTTTTCCTGGTCAAGGTACTCAGATCAAAGATAGTGATGTTCAATATATTCTTAATTTTCCTACTGCTAGAGATATTATAAGAAAAAGTTCTAGTTTAGTAAATTTAAACATAGAAGAGCTTTTATTAAAAGGTGTCTCTCCGGAAGATACAGAAATTAGTCAATTAGTTACATATGTCCTTTCTCTTTCTCTCTTCTATACTTTAGAATCTAGAGGGATTACTGCAGATTTTGTTGCGGGACACAGTCTTGGAGAGTTTTCTGCTCTGACTGCTAGTAGGGTAATGTCCTTTGAGGATGGTTTAAATATAGTGAAAGCTAGGGGTAGAATTATGGCTGATGCCTGTCGAGAGATTAAAGGGGGAATGATTGCAGTATTGGGCATGGATAAAGATGAACTATTAAGTATTATAAGTAGTTTTACTGAAGTAGAGGCGGTAAACTTCAATAGCCCGAAGCAGATAGTTATATCTGGTAAAGAGCCTACTCTTTCTATGGTAGAGAGTATACTTAAAGAAAAGGGAGCTAAGAGAGTTGTACGTCTGAATGTAGCCGGTCCCTTTCATTCTTCTTTTTTAAAGGAGTATAGCGAAAGATTTTATGTCGAATTTATAGAGAATCTTAGAATAAGTGACCCTAAGATTGAATTTATATCCTCTGTAAATGGGAAGATCCTTAGAAATAAAAAGGAAATAAAAGATTGTTTAAGAATTCAGATGTATAGTCCTGTAAGATGGGTAGATGTTGTTAGAACTTTAGAAGATATTGGAAGTCTTGAAGTAGTAGAAATAGGAACTAGTAATGTTCTTACAAATCTTGTAAAGCAGTGTACTAGTAAGTTAAATATACTGGGAAATGCTTTAGAAGTGTTAGGGAGAAACTTATGAGTGACAGACAAGTAGCCATAGTAACAGGTGGCTCTAGAGGTATTGGAAGGGCTATAAGTCTGGAATTAGCGGATAGTGGTAGAAGAGTAGCTATAATTTATAAAAGTAATAAAGAGAAAGCTCTTGCAACCTTAGAAGAGATAGAAAATCTTGGTGGAGAAGGGGAGATCTTCCAAGCTGACGTAACTAGGTGGGCAGATGTAGATGAGGTAGTTAAAGGGGTCTTGACTAAATGGGGAAGAATAGATATCCTTATAAATAATGCAGGTATAACTAGAGACAAACTTCTCCTTAAGATGGATGAAGAAGATTGGGATGAGGTATTGGATATAGATCTTAAGGGGGCATTTATATGTACTAGACTTATAGCTAGGCATATGATTAAAAATAAAGAGGGTAGAATAGTAAATATAACTTCGGTTATAGGAGAGATTGGTAATATCGGACAGAGTAATTATTCTGCTGCAAAGGCGGGCCTTATAGGTTTCACTAAAGCATGCGCTAAAGAATTAAGTAGATGGAATATAACAGTGAATGCGGTAGCTCCTGGATATATAGATACGGAGATGACAAAGGTACTTGACGAAAATGTCAAGAAGGAGTATTTGAGTAGAATTCCACTTGGAAGATTTGGTAAGGCAGAAGAAGTGGCTAAATTGGTTTTATTTTTAGTAAGTAAGGATGCCAGTTATATTACTGGACAAGTAATTAATATAGATGGCGGATTAGTAATATAGGAGGTGCTTACTGTGGCAGTTCTTGATAAGGTAAAGAAAATTATTGCAGAGCAGTTAGGAATTGATGAGGAGGATATTACTCTTGATTCCTCATTTACAGATGACTTAGGAGCAGATTCTTTAGACCTAGTAGAATTAGTTATGGCGTTTGAGGATGGTTTTGATATCGAGATACCAGATGAAGATGCAGAAAAGATTAAGACAGTTGCTGATGCGGTAAACTATATTCAGTCTAAGATTGGAGAATGAAGAAGCGTATTGTTATTACGGGAATAGGCTTAGTTACTCCATATGGAGTGGGGAAAGAAATCTTCTGGGAAGGTTTAACTTCTGGTAGGAGTGCTATTGGGTATTTGTCTAATATAGATACCGAAGATCTTCCTGTTAAGATAGGCGGAGAGGTAAAGGATTTTGACCCTGAAACCTATCTTGGAAAGAAAGAAGCCAGAAAGATGGATCGCTTTACTCAGTTTGCGGTAGTAGCTGGGATGGAAGCTATAAAAGATGCTAAGATAGACTCTGAGAAAGTTGATAAGGAAAGGGTAGGAGTCATAATAGGTTCTGGCATAGGTGGTATTCATATCTTAGAACAACAGCACTCTTTACTTTTAGAGAAAGGACCAGGTAGGATAAGTCCCTTCTTTATTCCTATGCTCATATCAAATATGGCTAGTGCCTATATATCCATTATTTTTGGATTTACAGGGATTACATTTTCTGTCAATACTGCGTGTGCTACAGGGGCTACCGCTATAGGAGAAGCAGTAAAGGCGATTCAGTTCGGTGAGTGTGATATAGTTATAACTGGTGGAACAGATGCTGCTATTACTCCTCTTTCGATAGCTGGATTTGCCAATATGAAAGCTTTATCTACTAGAAATGTTGAACCTGAAAGGGCTAGTAGACCTTTTGATGCCGAAAGGGATGGTTTTGTAATGGCGGAAGGAGCTGGTATTTTAGTTTTAGAGACATTAGAAAGTGCTAAGTCTAGAGGTGCTAACATATATGCTGAGGTGGCAGGTGTTGGTAGTACTTCCGATGCTTATCATTTAACTGCTCCTGAACCGGAAGGTAGATTGCAAGCTCGGGCAATGGAACTTGCACTTATATATGGAGGAATAAATAAGAAGGAAGTTGATTATATTAACGCTCATGGAACTTCTACCCCGCTTAATGATACTATAGAGACAAAAGCTATAAAGACATTATTTGGTGAACTAGCTTATAATATCCCTGTAAGTTCAAACAAGTCAATGATTGGACATACCTTAGGAGCATCTGGAAGTATAGAACTTATAGCTACTGCATTAACCATTAAAGAAGGTATAATACCCCCTACTATTAATTACGAGCATCCTGATCCCGAATGTGATTTAGATTACGTGCCAAACGTAAAACGTAAAAGAGAAGTTAAGGTAGCACTGAGTAATTCCTTTGGTTTTGGAGGACATAACGTATCTATTGCACTTAAGAAGTATTATGAAACCTAAATATCTAGAAATACTAGAAGAGCTAAATATAAGTATACCTGAAGATCTTTTGAAATTGGTGTTTACGCACCGATCTTTTGATGAAGTTAATAATAATGAGCGTTTAGAGTTTTTGGGTGATGCAGTAGTAGGCTTGGTTGTTGCAGAAAGTCTCTACAAAATTAATCCTCCCTTGTCAGAAGGGGATATGAGTAAGTATAAAGCCAAGCTTATTAGTAGAAGACATCTAGCAGATATCGCTCTTAAGCTTGATATTAAGGGAGAGATGAGAGTAGGGGGAGGAGAAGATTTAGATAGAGGGAGGGAAAGATATACTATTCTTGGTAATGCCCTAGAAGCCCTGGTTGGTGCTATATTTGTAGGAGAAGGGCTTGATAAAGCCCGGAGATTTTTAGAAAGAGTCTTTAGTATTGGAGCCTCAATAGAGGAGGATTATAAAAGTAAGCTTCAGGAAAGTGTTCAAGCGCTTTATAGAGAATTACCCATCTACAGGGTAATAGGAGAAGAAGGCCCTATGCATGCGCGTAAGTTTATAGCAGAAGTTATAATTAAGGGAAGATCTCTAGGAACAGGTAGTGGCTTTAGCAAAAAGGAAGCAGAGCAATACGCTGCTAAGGAAGCTTTAAGTAAACTACATAATCTTGAGAAGGAGGGGATAAATAATGGAAGTTCTAAAAGTGTCTGCAAAATCTAATCCTAAATCTGTTGCTGGTGCTATTGCTGCCGTTATTAGAAATGGAGGAGGCGTAGAACTTCAATCTATTGGAGCAGGAGCTGTGAATCAGGCAGTAAAAGCTATTGCTATAGCTAGAGGTTATCTAGCTCCTAATGGTATAAATTTAGTTATGTATCCTGCCTTTACTAAGGTAGAGGTTGATGGAGAAGAAAGAACTGCTATAAAGTTCTCTATTCAGGCTATAAAGTAGAATGAAGTGGTTTGATAAATTAAAACAGGGCTTAGAAAAGACT
Organism: bacterium; assembly: GCA_026418035.1. Lineage (GTDB taxonomy): Bacteria > DUMJ01 > DUMJ01 > DUMJ01 > DUMJ01 > DUMJ01. The sequence goes on along the minus strand of JAOACC010000060.1, from coordinate 8,180 downwards.
AGGGCTTTAATAAAGAGAAGTTTCTCGAGTATATCTGCAGAGGACTTAGAAGAGCTAGAGATAGCTCTTCTAAGTGCTGATGTAGGACCTAAGACTACTGAGAAACTTTTAGAAGAAGTTAGAGAGAATTGGAAGTTAAATCCAGATGAGAAATTATCTGTTCTTCTAAAGAATAGTATAACTTCTCTCTTCCCTCCCTCTTTTGATATTATAAATAAATTTCTCCAAGGGAAATGGATAATACTTGTTATAGGAGTGAATGGTAGTGGTAAGACTACTACTATAGGTAAATTAGGTAAGCTTCTTAAAGATAGAGGTAAAAGTGTTGTGTTTGTAGCAGGTGATACATTTAGAGCAGCCGCTATAGAACAATTAGAAATTTGGGGAGAAAGGATAAATATTCCCGTTGTAAAACATAGAGAAGGAGCAGATCCTGGGGCTGTTGCTTTTGATGGCTTAAAGTCTGCTAAAGCTAGGAATATCGATATAGTAATTGTAGATACTGCAGGTAGACTTCATACAAAGTACAATCTTATGGAAGAATTAAAGAAAGTGAAGAGAGTGATAGAGAGAGAAAAAGAAGATTATCAACTTTATACCCTTCTTGTTATAGATGCTACAATGGGCCAAAATGCTATAAATCAGGCTAGGATGTTTAACGAGGCATTGAAGGTAGATGGTATAGCAGTTACAAAACTTGATGGGACAGCTAAGGGTGGAGTTGTAATAAGTATAGTGTCTGAGCTTAAGTTACCTATAGTATTAGTTGGTGTAGGAGAAGGGATTGATGATATGCAGAGTTTTAATAGTATAGAATTTGTAGATGCCCTATTCTGGGAGATGAACTAGTTATGTTTGAGGTTTTAACACAAAAGATACAGAATATATTTGATAGAATTAAGAGACGTGGAAAACTTAGCGAAGCAGATATACAGGAAGTTCTAAGAGAAATAAGAATAACACTATTAGAAGCAGATGTAAATTATAAGGTAGTAAAGGAGTTTTTGGAAAGAGTTAAAGAGAAGGCTCTTCAAGAATCTGTATTAAAGAGTATATCTCCTAGTGAGCAGATCTTAAAGATCATATATGAAGAACTTACCTATTTACTCGGTGGAGAAGCAAAGGCTGATAAGAGTCTTCCATCTGTGATTATGTTGGTGGGACTTCAAGGTTCTGGAAAGACTACTACAGCTGGGAAGCTAGCTGTTTATTATAGAAAGAGACAAGGAAGACCCTTGCTAGTAGCCTGTGATACTAGAAGACCGGCTGCTATACAGCAGTTGGAGATTATAGGAAACAGTATAAATGTGCCAGTTTATAAAGAGAACACTGATCCTATAACTATAGCTGAAAATGCTGTAAAGTTTGCAAAAGAGAAGGTTTATATGCCTGTTATTCTTGACACATCAGGTAGACTTCATATAGATGAAGATTTAATGAATGAATTAAGAAAGACATATGAGCGAGTTAAGCCTCAAGAAGTATTTCTTGTTGTAGATGCTATGACAGGACAGGACGCAGTAAATATAGGAGAGTCATTTGCGAAAGTTGTTCCACTTACAGGGATTATACTTACAAAGATGGATGGAGATGCTAGAGGTGGTTCTGCCCTTTCTATGAGAGCTGTTACTGGAGTTCCTATCGTATTTGTAGGAGTAGGAGAGAAGTTTGATGCTATAGAGCCTTTCTATCCTGATAGAATGGCTAGTAGAATCCTTGGTATGGGAGATCTAAAGACTTTAGTAGAAAAGGTCGAATCAGCGGTATCTAAAGAAAGGGTAGAAAAGACCTTAGAAAGGTTTACACTTAATGATTTTATGGATCAACTCAAGGAGCTAAGGAATATGGGACCTCTGGATCAGCTGATGAATTTGATCCCTGGTTTTTCCAGACTAAATAGTAAGATTCCCATATCTGTAGACGAGAAAAGGCTTAAGAGAATTGAAGCAATTATAAGCTCTATGACTATAGAAGAAAGAGAAAATCCTCATATTATTAATGCTAGTAGGAAAAAAAGAATAGCTAAAGGAAGCGGAACTACAGTTCAGGAAATAAATCAGCTTCTTAAGCAGTATGAACAGATTAAGAGCATGATTAAGCAATTTTCTCAGCTAGAGAAGAAAGGAAGATTTCCACTGTTAGGAGGTAGATTATGGTAAAAATAAGGCTTAGAAGAATGGGTAAACGTGGCAGACCAAGCTATAGGGTTGTTGTGGCAGATGTTCATAGCCCCAGAGATGGAAAATTTATAGACGTCTTAGGATTTTATGATCCAATTTCAGAGCCTGCAGTTATAAACATAGATTTAGAGAAAGCTAAGGATTGGATAAAGAAAGGAGCTCAACCTACTGATACTGTTAAGCGTTTACTTATTCAAGCAGGTTTGGACCCCAATAATCTAAATGGATAAAGGAGGGTAGATGGACGAACTTTATAATACAGTAAAATTCCTTATAAGATGTCTAGTTGATAACGTTGATAAAGTCGATATATCTTCTGAGGTTAGTGGAAAAAAGGTAAAATTTATAGTGAGGGTTCCTGATAATGAGATGGGTAAGGTTTTGGGACAAGGGGGAAAGACTATAAATGCAGTAAGGGCTGTTGCTAGCACCTTAGCTCGCAGGTTAGGAAAAACTAAGGTGCAGATAATGGTAGAATCTCTTTAATTTTCTGTGATGTCTCTTTATATAGATGTTGTATCCCTTTTCCCTGAGGCCTTTATAGGTCCTCTTAATTTTAGTATAGTAAAGAGAGCTCAACAGCTTGGCCATGTAATAGTAAATATTTTTAATCCTAGAGATTTTACTGAAGATAAATACAGGAAAGTTGATGATTATCCCTATGGTGGTGGTAGAGGTATGATTCTCAAGCCAGAACCAATATTTAGAGCTGTTGAGTACATAAAAGAACTTAGAGGGGGAGGAAAGACTATACTCCTTTCCCCTCAAGGTATTTCTCTTACACAGCATCTGATAGAAGAGTTAATTAATGAAGATAATTTGATCCTTATATGTGGGCATTACGAGGGTGTAGATGAGAGAGTAGCTTTGTATTTAGCGGACTTAGAGGTTTCTATAGGGGATTACGTCTTAAGTGGTGGGGAAATCCCAGCGATGGTAATTATAGATGCTATATCTAGAATGTTTCCACAGGTTATTGATAGTGAAGTGGTGAAAGAAGAATCTTTCTATAAGGGTATCTTTGATTATCCACAATATACAAGACCTTATAATTTTAGGGGATATAAAGTCCCAGATGTATTGCTAAGTGGAAATCATAAAAAGATAGAACTTTATAGAAGAAAAGAAGCATTGAGAAAAACTCTTGAGCGTAGACCAGAGCTTATTAGGAAGGCTCAATTGGCAGAGATAGATTTAGAAATTTTACAGGAACTATTTGACGAGATAGCAAGGAAATAAGATCTAAAATATCTTTAGTAGAATCCATTCTCTTTTATTTCCTTTTCTGTCTAGATATATCTGGAATACCTCTGAGGTATCTGTTTTTACAACAAAATAGTTTCTATGATGTCTCTGTAGCCAAGTACGCTTACCAGATAGGCTACTAGGAAACTTCCAATCTTGCCAGGCAGATAAGATTTCTAAGACCTTGTATTCTCTATTTCTCCAGATAAAACCTTTTATAGTAAGATTCTCCCGGTCATAGATAACTTCTATCTTTTCACAGATAAATCTCATGTAAAATAATAGATTCGCATTATGAACAATATAATCAACTCTAAATTTGCTTTTAGGGGCAATTCATGAATTGCCCCCACTTCATTGTTTAACTAAATCTACAGCACCACTATCAATAGGATTTATATCATTCCCTACTGTTAGAGTATATCCACCGGTTAACTCTGTTAGACTTCCACCTCTACAAGCATAGAAGTGGAGAAGTGTAAATGTGAATGTGAATGTCTCCCCATTGGGAATAGTAAGATTTACATTACCATAAGATATAGTGATGTTACCTCCAGTACTATTAACTCCATTGGCTTTTATTGTAGCATTCCATGTATTTGTCGAACTATCGTTAGAGTAAATATTAGCAATTAAGACAACCTCATTAGGAGTATTTGGATTGTATTTCACTTCTATGTTACCAGAAAATTGATTATTCTGATCCTGGGTTAGATTTATAGTTACATCTGCGAAATTAGGTATAGTTGGATTTATATTTCTACTTAGTTTTCCTTTCCAAGTTCCATTTAGATTTGGTGGAGTATCATTCAGACATCCTCCCGCCGCTCCTACTACAAACAGAAGAGCTACCAAAAAAACTATCAGCTTTTTGATCATACCGCTTTCACCTCCATGTGTTTTTATACCTAAACTATAGCACTAATATGCAATTTTTCAAGTATCCTATAAGACCTTTATTACTTCTTCTAAGAAATATGATGAGGTTTCTCTAAGGAAAAGCTCAATACTAAACTCTTTTCGAATTTTATCCCAGACTACTGGTTCATACCTAGATAGCATACTTAGTAGAAAACATAGAAGATAGCTGGTAGAAATTGGTGGTAATGGTGGATCTTCTATTTCTGTAATCCAAGGTATCATATTTACAAGTTCTTCTAAGCAGAATTTAGTCCCAGGTTTAATCTTTGTCTTGCTAATAATGCTATGAATTATAGGAAATGTCCCATGCGCTTTTACAGTAACCGATGTCCCTTCTTTCCTTGTTGTAAGACCATGTAAGACCTCTTTGAACGGTAATTTCTTTTTACAGATAAAGATTATTCTTACTAAACTTACCATATAGTAAAAAAGAATTAGTGGGCTTGTTAATGAGGTAGTATTTTCTAAAGCTGAGTGATATTCTTGAGCCTGATGGATGTTTAGAACGACCTCTTCTTCAAGGTTTCCTAGATTATAGGACTTAATCTTTTCTAATAATTTACCCCACAATTCATCCATCTGGATAACTACAGTAGCTTTCTGCATTTAAAGTAAAGTCACTCCTATACCCTGCTAGATACCTATAATATGTGGCACAGGCAATCATACTAGCATTATCAGTACACATTGAGATAGAAGGGAAATAGACCTCTATACCATATCTAGAAGCTTCTTCTAAGAATCTCTCTCTCAATCTCTCATTAGCAGCTACTCCACCTGAGATTGCGAGTTTGTTTATTTTATGATTAATACAAGCTTTTAATGATTTACCTACTAAGACGTCTACTACCGCCTCCTGAAAACTATAAGCTACAGATGGTAAATCCACATCCTCCTTCAGTAATCTACTTACAGCAGTTTTTAGTCCACTAAAGCTAAAATCATATTCTTCCGGGATAGCCCTAGGTAAGTTATAATCTATCCTACCTAGTCTAGCAAATTTCTCTATAGCAGGACCTCCAGGATAGCCGATATCTAATAGCCTTGCCACCTTATCAAATGCCTCTCCTGCTGCGTCATCCCTTGTTGAACCAATGATTTCATAGGAGAAGTATTTTTTTACTAATACTAGGTCTGTATGTCCTCCAGATACCACTAAAGCTATAAATGGAGGGTAGAGTTCCTTATGTTCAAGAATAGCTCCAAAGATATGTCCTTCCATATGATTTATACCTATAAAGGGCTTTTTAAGAGAGTAAGCTAATCCTTTTGCAGTCATAAGTCCTACTAGTAATGAACCTATAAGACCAGGACCATAAGTTACACCAATAACATTTATCTCTTCTTCTCCTATTTTTGCCTCCTTTAGTGCTAGCTTAATCATTGGTATTATATTCTCTAAGTGTCTTCTAGAGGCAAGCTCAGGAACTACCCCTCCAAATCGCTCATGTATATCATGTTGTGAGCTCACTAGATTTGACAATATCTTATGACCATCTTCTAGTATAGCAACAGATGTATCATCACAGGACGTGTCTATAGCCAGGATATACATTACCTTTCTCTCCTTTTAACATTAATCTCATTATAATGGCATCTTCATTGTTTGGCTGATAGTATTGCCTTCTTATTCCTACTATTTCAAATCCCAATGATTTGTATAGATTCTGAGCAGGTATATTTGAAACCCTGACCTCTAAAGATATCCATTCTACATCTTGTTTCTTTGCCTTCTCTATTAAGTGTTCCATTATCTTTCTACCAATTCCTTCTCTTCTTCTCTTAGGGTCAACCGCTATAGTTGTTATATGACATTCTTCAAAGAGTATCCACATACCTCCATAACCAACTACTTTATCATTTTCTAAAGCTACTATATAGTAACCATATGGATTACTTACTAATTCGTTATAAAATGACTGAAAGCTCCAAGGCATAGGAAAGGATAATTCCTCAATCTTTAATACCTCTTTTAAATGTTTTACTGTCATTCTTTTTATTTCAATCATATGCCTTTAATCTTCTCTGCTTCTGAAGGCTCTATATATATAGGGTTTAACTCTTCTGTTTTACTTGGCTTTCTTTCTCTCCCTGGAATTGTTAATAAGAAAGCCCTGGGAGTTATAAATATAGGGTTTTGAAACATATTAGCTATCTCATTATAGTTTTGCTCTTTTACTATTGCCACTTTCTCCTTTGTGACTAATGTTGGGAGTTCTTCTATCTCAGCAACACCAAGTTTTTCTTGGATCCATTTTTTATCTTCTGCTCTATATACACCATAATATGCCTTACTTAATCTATATCTCATGATAATAAAAAGTTTTCCCTCAATAGGCAAATTATAGGCAAGCCCGTCAAAGGTTGGGACACCTATGACTTGTATCTTACTAAATAGGATTATCCCCTTTACTAATGAGAGCCCAACTCTTAATCCTGTAAATGACCCAGGTCCAATAGCAACAAATATTCTCTCTATTTTTTCCTTAGTTATCTCTAATGCTTTTTCTATCTCTTTAGGAAGAAGTATAGAGTGTAGCTTTAAAGAATATATATTCTTCTCATAAAGTATTAGATCTTCTTTCACTATTGCTAGAGATAAAAAACTAGTACTTGTATCAATAGCTAAATCTGCCATTCTTTTGCCCTTTCTATAAACTTTATATATCTCTCTCCTTTGGGGATTAGAGTAATTTCTCTCGAGTTATTATCGGTTATATCTATTTTTATAAGTAGATACTCTTTTAAATCTAAAAGACTTATTAATTTCTCTCCCCATTCTACAACTGTAACAGATGAGTTATCATCAATATATTCTTCGATTCCAAGACCTTCTATACTATTTACTCTGTAGAGATCTATATGGTTTAGTATAAGTCTTCCATAGTAATTTTTCATAATTATAAATGATGGACTTACAATCTGGACATCTATTCCCAATCCTTTAGCTATCCCTTTTACTAATACGGTTTTTCCTGCTCCAAGATTTCCTTGAAGCAAGAAAAGCTCTCCACCTTTACTTATCTTGCCTATAGTCTCTCCAATCTTCTCTGTTTCTAGGGGAGATTGGGAGTAAATTATAATATGTATATTTTCCATAAAAGATATTTTATCATAAATCTAGAGAATATATGCGATCTCTTGCTAAGTAATTGTTTAAATTACTTCTATTATAGTTGACGGTAATAATTTTGAAAGTATAATCTTAGAGTAATTAACATCTAACAGAAAAGAGAGGAAATTATAAAAGTAGCAATCTATTATGTCAAAAAGGGTAATAGTTATTGGTGGCGGACCTGCTGGTATGATGGCAGGAGGAACCGCTGGAAGTAGAGGTTTAGAAGTTTTACTTATAGAGAAGAATAATACTTTGGGTAAGAAACTTCTTTTAACTGGAAAGGGAAGATGTAATTTTACTAACGATACTGACCTACAGGGACTTATTGATAATATACCTGTAAATGGAAGATTTTTATATAGTGCATTTACTAAATTTTCTAATAAAGACCTAATCAGGTTCTTTAATAGTCTAGGGGTTAAGACTAAAGTTGAAAGAGGGGGCAGAGTATTTCCAGAGTCGGATAGAGCAAAGGATATATTGGATGCCTTGGAAAGATATCTAAGAAGTAATAATGTGAAGATAATAAAAGGAGAAATAAAAAGGGTTCTTAAAGACAGCAGTAGGGTTATAGGTGTTACTCTTAGTGATGGAAGATTTATCCCTTCAGATAGTGTAATTATTGCTACTGGGGGCTTATCTTACCCTGAGACTGGTTCTACAGGAGATGGTTATGAATTTGCAAGGGAACTAGGACACAGTATAGTTACCCCCAA
>JAOACC010000123.1 GCA_026418035.1 bacterium | reverse complement strand
TTGGGCAATTTCCTGCATTCATATAAGGATCTCCTCATAGCAATATCTCTTTAATTAGTCTCTCTACAAGATCTTCAACATTCTCCATAATAATGCTACTAATGTTGGAGATAGACTACTGCTAGAAAATAACCTAAATGTAGTTAATATAACTTTTCCTTTCCCATCTCTTATCTCAACTACAAAGTTCATAGGGTTTGTCACCCAGCCTATAACCATTCCACCTAAGGTGTTCTTTCCAAAGTCTACCTCTCCAGCCAGAAAATGATTTGGCATATCATTTACAAATCTATAGTCTAGAAAAAGAGGAAAGGTTTTCCCAGCTAATTTAGGAGAAAGTACTCCAATACCACTTACCCAATTCCCCTCAAGAGACCCAGAACGTCTTAAAGTTATATATTTGGAATATCCAATATACTCATAAGCAAAATCTACTATAACCTTCTTACCCTGCTTTATATAATTATCTAGATTTTTATCTATAGTGCTAGAGCATATTACATCTGCGTCCTTTATAGGATAAAGTTCAATCCCCAAAGACTTAAGAACATTTTTGGTTCTTTCATCATATCCGGCAATCTTTAGTCTTGTATTCCTTATAAGATCTTTAGGGACAACAAAAAGATTTATAAAGTTTTGGCTTATTAACTTACCATCAGCTATAAGCCCCAGAGAGATACAAAAGTCTCTAGGTTCTCTTATTATAGGCGCTTTAAGGCTTATATTACCTATAACATTGAGGCCATAATTAACCTTAATATCTTCTATAGTACCATTTACATCTGTTCCTATAAGCTGCCATTTAAGGATTATCTTACTGTACTGCTTATCAGATAAATAGGAAAAAAGTATCGGAATATTTATAATCTCTCCACTCCAAATACCAGTAGGTCTTTCTTTAGGAAAGACTAAATCCAAACTATTTATATTCTTCAACTCATTAAAGTAGTTTTTCTTACCTCTTGTAATATCCAGAAGTCCATTACATTCCCAATATAAGTCAGTAAATTCTGTTATAATATAACCCTTAATTTCATGATGCTTTCTTATCTCCTCTATTTGGAATCTTAATGCCTGATGTTGAAGCTCTTGAAATTTTTGAGCAAACTTAGAAGGAGTAAATATCTTATCTAATCCATAGTCTTTGAATCTCTCTTCAACACCCAAAGGAGCAGTACCGTCATCTATATTCCCTTGTGAAAACCACCATGGATTCCCTCCATAGTAAGCTTTCAATTTAGAAAAATCAGGTAAACCCCAATTCCCAAATTCCGAAACTATCAGCGGTTCGCTTCCTTTTCTATTTACATTCGAACCAAAAGTCCAAAAAGGAGATTTAGCATACTCTGATACCCATTGTTTCATATTGGGAAATCTATCTGGAAAAGCAAAATAGTTATGAAAATCGTTAATATCAGTTTTTACATGGAAATTATTACAACATGGAGAGTTATCAACTACAAGTCTAGTAGGGTCTAGAGTCTTTAATTTATCATACATATCTTCTAGCCATTTTCTATCATTATAATCACCAGCCAAATTTAGACCCCAACTCTCATTAATAATAGTTCTTATAACTACAGAAGGATGGTTATAATCATAAGCTACCATCTCCTCTAATAAATTTTCCCCTCTTGCCTTTGCCTTTGGCGTAGATCTATCCCAATTGGGCATATCATACCATACTAGAATACCCAATCTATCAGCCCATTTTAAATACCAAGGATGTGGAACTTTTATATGGTATCTCAAACAATTGAGCCCCATTTGTTTGGCTAACATTAGCTCATTCTTCACAAATTCTTCGTTAGGTGGTATATAGTGAGTATCTGGATAAAAATCTTGATCTAATGCTCCCATTATGTATATTGGCTTATTATTTAAGAGTATCTCTCCATCTTTTACCTCTATCTTCCTCATACCAAAGTATTTAATAAACTTGTCCAGAACCTTATCCTTTTCGATAATAAGGGCCTCTAGTTTGTAAAGAGATGGTCTTTCGATATCCCAAAGTATAAGCTTTGAAATGGGAACATACGAATTAATCTTTTCTGAAGCAGAAAATTTAAATTCTCCAAGCCTTTCTCCGGTGGGATCATAAATCCTAAAAAGGATAATTCTGCTTTTATTTGATAACTTAATTTCTCCTTTTACATTAATCTTTGAATTGTCAATATCTGGTGTTATGTACAGATTCTTTATATGATCTTTAGAAAGCTTAACTAAACTTACATTCCCTAAAATTCCACCAGCGGTTCCATACCAGGTCTGTTTGCCATGAGGAATCTCTCCAAAAGGATAATTAGAATCATTATCAGTAGGTAAAAGAACCCTTACAATAAGCTCATTACTACTTTTTACTTTATCTGTAATTTCAAAACTAAAAGGAGTATACCCCCCTTCATGAAAGCCAATAAATTGTCCATTAAGCCATATTTCTGAATAATAGTTTACAGAACCAAAATATAAATAATAAACTGAATCTTCAGATACTTCTTTCAGATTAAATCTCTTCCTATAATAAAAATCCCCCCTATAATCTCTTAGTTGAGGAACTTCTATACCTATACATCCGGGAACATTAACTTTGTAAATCTTAGAAAACTTCTTATCCAAAGATAAATCCCACTTACCAAGTAAACTATAAACTTCTCTAGGTTCAACCTCGTCATCTGAAAGCATTATATTAGCGCCAAACGCTATACTTATGCCTAATAAAAGTAAAAAACAGGTAATAACAACAGTAAAAATTTTCTTATACATACTTATGTTATCTCCTCTATCCCTTTAATCCGCTAGTAAGCATTCCTCTAACAATCATTCTCTGAGTAAAGAAGTAAACTATTAATGTAGGAGCGGTTCCTGTAAAGGCAGCTGCCATAACAGTACCCATCTCCCAGTTTCCATAGGCTGTCCTAAATAATTGAAGGGCTACAGGAAGAGTCATCTTTGTAGGATCATTTAGAGTCAGAAGGGGCCAGAGAAAGTCATTCCAAGAGGATAGAAATACAAATAGAGACAATGTAGCAAGGGCAGGTCTAGTTAATGGGAATATTATAGTCCAGAAAGTCCTAAATCTGGAACATCCATCGATAAGAGCGGCCTCTTCTAATTCTCTTGGGATAGAAAGCATAAACTGTCTTAACATAAATACACCGTAAGAACTAGATAAGGCTGGGAAGATAAGACACCAGTAAGTGTTTAATAAAGATAATCTCCAAAACATCATAAATCTAGGGACTAATACTGTATATATTGGTATGAAAAGACTTCCTACCACTATAGCAAATACTATTGGTTTACCTTTAAACTCCATTCTTGCCAAAGGATAAGCAGCTAGGCTATCTATTATCAAGGTTAATATTATAGTTAAAGCAGCAACTATAGTACTATTTATAAAAGCCACGCCAATATTAGCCCCTCTTCCTGAGGTAAGAACTGTAATATAGTTTTCTATAGTGATAGGATTAGGGATCCATGTTATAGGATAACTATAGGTATTCTCATTCAATTTTAGTGAAGTAGATAAACACCACAATATGGGAACTATCCATAAAATAGCAAGAGCTATAAGAAATCCAAATCCAAGTCCATATATAATCTTATATTTTATGTCATTGCTCATAATACCCTCCTAGTATTCTACCCTTCCACTTAAGTATTTGAACTGCATTATAGTAAAGAACATTATTATCAAAAATAAAATCCAAGACATTGCTGCTGCCTCACCTAACCTAAACCAGGAAAAACCTACTTCATAAAGGTGTTGCATAGCTACTCTTGTAGAATATCCAGGACCACCTCCTGTAATCATTACTACCTCACCAAAAATCTGGAATCCTGCCACCACCTGTGATACCCCGGCGAATAGTAAGATTGGCTTAAGTAACGGAAGAGTAATATATCTAAACAAGTTCCACTTACTAGCACCGTCTATTATTGCAGCTTCATAATATTCTTGAGGTATATCCTGTAATCCTGCTAAGAATGGAAGCATAACTGACCCCAACCTACCCCAGAGAGAAACCATAACAATAACAAGCATAGCTGAAAATGGATGATAGATCCATTCTTGCTTAGGAAGTCCTAA
>JAOACC010000121.1 GCA_026418035.1 bacterium | reverse complement strand
ATAGGAGAAGTCGGAAGATAAATTCTAATCTCGGGAGAAGTCAATATAAAGAGGCTTCTCCCTTTCTATTTATAAAATTAATTAGAGAAAGAGTAATTAAAGTTGAGAAGGAGGTAATTTTTTATGCCTGGACCTAATCTAATTTATGTCTTCGCTGATCAGCTTAGATATGATGCCTGTGGTTTTACTGGAAATGAGAAGGCTAAGACTCCTAATATTGATAAGTTGACAAAAGAAGGAGTAATCCTTACTAATACTGTATCAGGACATCCGCTATGTGCTCCTTATAGGGCAAGTTTATTTACAGGCAAATATACTACAAGTACTGGAATGGTTATAAATGAGCTCAGAATAAATCCAAATCATAAATGTTTTGCCCATATCTTAACTCAAAATGGTTATGAAACTGCATATATAGGGAAATGGCATTTGTGGGCTAATCAATTAGGGAATCATTATGATCCTAAAAATTCTTTTGTCCCTCCTGGACCTTATAGGCTTGGATTTGATGGATTTTGGGCTGCATATAACTTTCATCATGAATATTATCAGGGATACTATCATACAGATAGTCCTGAGAAGATCTTTATAGAAGGTTATGAACCAGATGGACAGACTGATATTGCCATAGAGGTGCTCAAGAAGTTTTCATCATCTGATAAACCATTTGCTCTATTTTTATCTTATGGGACACCTCATGACCCTTGGTCTTATGATAATGTACCAAAAGAATATCTTGAGATATTTAAGGATGTCGAATTTTCATTACCTCCAAATTATGAAGAAAAAGATGATCCTTACGCTGATGCTTGGGGAAGACTTGCTCCTTGGGAAAGAAAAATGTTACCTGAATGGATGAAAGTATACTATGCCATGGTTGCAAATTTAGATTGGAATGTAGGAAGACTGTTAAAAGCTATTGATAAATTGGGCTTAAGGGATAATACTATATTTGTATTTACATCTGATCATGGGGAATTATTTGGAGCTCATGGTAGAAGAGCAAAGAATATATTCTATGATGAGGCGGTTAGAGTTCCGTTTATAATTCGTTGGCCTCAAAAGATTCCTTCTGGTTATGTTAGTGATGTTTGTCTTAATACTCCAGATATCATGCCGACTTTGCTATCTTTACTTGGGCTTCCGATTCCGAAAGAAGTAGAGGGAATGGACTTATCACATTGTATTCTTGGAAAAGAAGGTCCTGAACCTGAAACTGCTTTTATGATGGGAACTGGTGCTGTTGCGGATTGGGAGGATGGGCATGAGTGGCGGGCATTGAGAAGTAAACGCTATACCTATGCTGTATATAGAGTTGATGGTAAGGAATTTCTATTTGATAATATAGAAGACCCATACCAGATGAGAAATTTGGCAGAAGAACAAGAATATAGAGATATATTAGAACACTTTAGAGAGCTTTTGAAGAAGAAAATGGAAGAACTCGGAGATGCCTTTGAAGCTTCTACTTGGTACAGGGATAATTGGACAAGAGATCGCATAATATTGATACCTAAATGCTACTAAACCCGCTATAAGGGAAGATAACTACTACGTATCACCATTTATAGTTATTTACACAGTAATCCTTATAATTGTGATATAATCCTCTCTAGGGGAACCTTATGACTACTTTTGATATTGAGTATATATCTTTGGGGTCTCTAACTCTTTATTTAAAGGGTTTAAGAATCTTTAAAGAGTCTTCTGATATAGATTTAGTTGTTCAGCCTATTTCTAAAGAAAGATACTTTTATATATTAGCGGAGATAGATAGAATGAGTGAGTTCGATGTTGATATAATAGACCTTGAGGATTGTCCTGAGATGCTAAGAAATTCTATCTTAAAAAATGGGATTCTTTTATATGAAGAGTAGAGAAGAGATCCTAACTACTATAGGAGAGATAAATAACTTACTTAAGTCTTTTACTTGATAATTTAGAGAATATCTATGAATCTTTTAAAGAAGAGATAGAGAACTTTGAAAAGTTTCTTTTAGAGATTATTTATAGGTTAGATAATTATGAAAGGCTTAGGTCGTCCTAAGTTACACTTTACTCCTCCAAAGGGATGGATGAATGACCCTAACGGTTTGGTTTATGTAGATGGTATTTATCATCTATTTTATCAATATCACCCATTTTCTACTGTTTGGGGACCAATGCATTGGGGACATGCTATAAGTAGAGATTTAATACATTGGATACATCTTCCAATAGCTTTGGAACCAGATGAGTTGGGTTTTATCTTTTCTGGTAGTGCTGTTTATGATAAAGATAATACTTCTGGTTTTGGTGATGAAAAGAAGAGACCTATAGTTACTATATTCACACATCACAGTAATTTAGGCGAACGTCAAAGCGTAGCGTGGAGTCTGGATTATATAAATTTTACAAAGTATATCTATAACCCTATTATTGAAAATCCAGGAATAAGAGACTTCCGTGATCCTAAGGTTTTCTGGTATAGAGAGAAGAGTTGTTGGTGTATGGTTATATCTGCAGGGGACAGGGTACATTTTTATAGGTCAAACAATCTAAAAAGTTGGGATAAGACTGGTGAATTTGGGCCAGAAGGTAACTATGCGCCTGGCGTATGGGAGTGTCCTGACTTATTTCCCTTAAAGACATCTAGAGGAGAAGAGAAGTGGATATTGATAGTAAGTATGGGTATGTCAGTAGATTTAGGAGGTTCTAGAACTCAGTATTTTATAGGTAATTTTGATGGTGAAAGATTCATATGTACAGAACCGGCAAGAAGAATTGAATGGATAGATCAGGGACCTGACTGCTATGCAGGTAATACCTTTAATAATATTCCAGATGATAGAAGAATCTTTATAGCTTGGAATATGAATTGGATTTATGCTGATAAAGTACCTAACAATGGTTACAGAGGTGTTATGGGATTTCCTAGGGTCTTAAGTCTTATAGAAACTCCAATAGGATTGAAGTTGGCTTGTGATTTTATAGATGCACTTAATCGATTAAAGAAGGAAGAGCTAGTAATTCAAAAGTCTCTAGAACTAAATACTGATACTTTTTATATTGAAGGAGTAACTGATGGGAGATTTACTATTCAGTTTGTAAATGATAAAGACGAAGTATTAACATTTGGGATTGATGAAAACAATAGATTCTTTGTTGATCGTAGAGAGGCTGGAATATCAGATTTTTCTGAATATTTTCCAAATATCTACTATGCTCAACGTATATTTACAGATAGATGCAGATTTAAAGCCTTGTGGGATGTATATACACTTGAGATACTAGCAGATAATGGAACCATTAATATGAGTGTTAACGCATTTCCTAGTAAGATGTATACAAGAATTGTTACTGAAGGTAATATTGATGGGAAATTCTATACCTTAGAGAATATCCAAAGATTATAACATATTAAAAGGTATCTATTCTATTATGTAGCTAATCACCATTTTGTCTATCCTTATATTTTGTTTTTCTTTACTGCCGGTATTGAATATCTCAAAGTAACAGATACAAGTATTATAGCTCCACCAATAAAAGCCCATTTACCTGGAGCTTCTCTCATAACTAAGAAGACCCATATTGGATTTAGTATTGGTTCAATAATAGGTATCAATATTGCTTCTAGTGCGGTTACTTCTTTTATTGCTATAGAATAAAGAATGTAGGACAGACCTAATTGAACTGTTCCTAATAAAATTATCCCTATCCAGCTAGAACCTGTGGGGCTAGAGCCAAGCATAAACGGTAGACCAATTATTGCGGTTAGAATATTTCCTAGAAGTGTAGACTCTATCGGAGACTTATCCTTTTGCTTTCGCATAAAGATTATGTATAGAGCAAAGGCTATACCACTTAGGATAGCAATAATATTTCCGAATAAATTGCCAGGTTGCAGTTTATCAAGGAAGAAAAGAAACATACCAAAGATTACAACTCCAATTGTTATCCAATCAGATATAGTTGTTTTTTCCTTCAAAATAATTGAACCAAGTATAGCTACATAAATTGGTGCACCATATTGTAGAAGTATTGCATTAGCGGCTGTTGTAAGTTTATTAGCAGAGACAAAAAGTATTACAGTTCCCGCATAGAATATAGCAGCCAAAATTTGGTCAGAAGACCATGTAAACTTTGGTTTTCTAATATATGCTAGTATAAGGAGAGAAGAGATTGCACTTCTAGCTCCAGCTATAGCTATAGGATTCCATTTAACAGATTTTATAAGAACTCCCCCTAGGCTCCACAGCACAGCTGTTATTATTAGATAGATAATAGCTCTAGTTCTCTTTTCCATCTTACTCAAAGAAGGGTAGTCCTTTCATTCCAAGAACAAATTTTTTAGCAATAAGCTGTGGCCTTGTTATAGCAGAGCCAACTACTACTGCGTAAGCTCCAAGGTCTAAGGCATATCTGGCTTCCTCTGGTCTCCATATATTCCCTTCCATAATTACAGGAATAGGGATCTCCTTCACTAGAGCTTTTAATAACTCAAAGTTTGGCCTCTTAAAGTCTTTTGTATATTCGGTATATCCTGAAAGTGTTGTACTTATCAAATCTGCTCCTGCTTTATATGCTAGAATTCCCTCTTCTAGATTAGATATATCAGCCATAAGTATCACATTAAATCTCTTCTTTATCTCTTTTATAAATTCATCCCCCATAAGTCCTTCTGGATGTAATCTTTTAGTTGCATCTACCGCTACTATATCTGCTCCAGCCGAGATTACTATTTCCACATGTTTTAGGGTAGGAGTAATATAGGGTCCATACCCGGAAATGTTTTCTTTATAGATGCCTATAACAGGTAATGGAACTGTTCCTTTTATGGCTTTTATATCAGATACCCCATTAGCCCTTATCCCCACAGCTCCAGCCTCAAAGCTTGCCCTAGCAAATGCTGACATCACACTAGATCCATACATAGCATCTCCAGGATAAGCTTGGCAAGAGACGATAAGTCCACCCTTTAATCTTTTTATGATCTCTTTCATAGCACTATCTCATGTTTTCTAAAATTTTCTTTGTATTTTTTATGCTCTGCTCTACTCCGTACTTAGGATCCTCAGGTCCTTCATACTCAAGAGATAGATATCCTCTGTATCCTGAACTATATAATACCTTTAATACTTCAGGCAGGTTTACCTCACCTTCTCCTGCTACAGTTCCTATGAGCCTTACTCCTTCTAATCCTCTATAAGCCTCTCCTTCGTAATCAGGGGGAACTCTCTTAAAATCTTTTAGATGAACATGAACTGCAACATCTACAAGATTTTTTACCGCATTTACTGAACTTTCTCCAACTAACAAGAAGTTACCAATATCTACAGTTGCTCTAAAGTAATTAGAGCCTACTAATTCGATTATCTCTCTTACCTGGCTGCTTTTACCAGCTAAAAGTCCATGGTTTTCTAGTGCCAATGTTACACCATGTTTTTCGGCATATTTTGCCCCTTCTTTAAGACCTTCTATTATCCATTCTTTAGCTTGCTCATATGTAAAGGGTGGTTTTAGGTCACCACTAAAGACTCTTACTATCTTGCTATTAAATTCTATAGCCATATCTACCCCAACTTTTATTTTATCTATCTCTAAGTCTCTTTCAGCTTTAGTCTCTTTGACAAAATTATTGCTTACCGCATATGCAGATACTTCTAGGTTATATTTAGTTAGAGTCTCTTTTACCTTTGGTAATTCTTTTTCTTTATCCTTCCAAAAGAATTCTAAAAGTTCAACACCGTCTATCCCTAAACTACCTATATACTCAATAAATCCTACTGTATCCATTTCTCCCTTTCTATACAGTTTATGTAGGCTCCACATACTAACTCCTAGTTTCATATCTTACTCCTCCTTTTTAGTTTTTTCTCCCCAAAGTATGATAAATCTTGATACACAAGGGATAGGTCCTCTTTCTAGATCCCTTTCCATCCTTTCTATCCCCTTTCTGAATGCTTCTTCACTTATTAGATTTAGCGATGAAAAAGATTTTTCTCTATATGCACCTATATCAGTTAAATAGTAGTAGTATTCTGTTATTTCTTCCCCGATATTCTGAAAACCTATCTCTTTCATTATATTCTTTAACTTCTCTATGGATGGATATCTTTTTAAGTCTACCTCTAATGTTTCGGGGAAGTAAAATGTAAGTGGCTTTCGATTACGAAGTATCCATTCGGAATCTGTAATTGTCACTATAACTCCGCCGTATTTTAGAACTCTATAAGCTTCTCTATAGTATTTTTGATAGTCTTTTATATGATGTATGACGTTTACGGAAAAGATAAAATCAAAGAATTCGCTGGGAAAATCTATATTTATTGCATCTTGTACTCTGAAATCTACATTACTTGTTCTATTTTGTGCAATAGATAGCATCTCCTCCGATATATCTATCCCCCAGGCTTGACATCCTTTTAAAGAGTTTAGAGCGATTATATAGTTTCCAGTTCCACAACCTATCTCTAGGACTTTTTGATCCTTGTCTATTCTAGTTAGAAGATTTCTTAAAACACCTGGATGTATTTCTCTATATTTAGCGTATGAATTAGCTATCTTATTGAAACTAAATTCCATCCTCTTAATTATTCAATTTTCATCTTTTAACAATTTTTTAATACTTCTGTGTTATTATATCATAAATTAGACTAAGGCAAGGAGTTATAAAGAGATATGTATAAAATAATAGATAAAAAGAGACTTTCAACCAATGTGGTTCAGATGACTATAGAGGCGCCTTTAATTGCTAGATCTATAAAGCCGGGGCAATTTATTATTATTATGGTCTATGAAAAAGGGGAAAGAATCCCCCTTACAGTAGTCACTTCTGATAAGAAGAATGGATTAATTACTATTGTATTCCAAGAGGTTGGTAAGACAACCAAATTGTTAGGAAAGAAGGAGATAGGAGAAGAACTTTATGCGGTTATGGGTCCTAATGGAAATCCTTTCCCGGTAAGGCATTATGGTAATATAGTTTTGGTAGCAGGTGGGGTAGGTGTTGCGGAAATAGTTCCAATAGCAAAGGCATTGAAAGAGGCTGACAATTATATTATCACTATAGTTGGAGCTAGAACTAAAGAACTTCTATTCTTTACTGATGTGCTTGCTTCTGTAAGTGATAAATTATGTGTAACTACAGATGATGGATCTTATGGTATAAAAGGTTTAGTTACTTTGCCACTTAAAGAATTACTCGATACTACCCATATAGATATGATTTTGGCGGTAGGTCCGACGATAATGATGAAAGCGGTATCAGACTTGACTAAAAACTACAATGTAAAGACTTACGTAAGTCTTAATCCTATTATGATCGATGGAACTGGTATGTGTGGAGGATGTAGAGTTACTGTAGGTGGGAAGACTAAATTTGTCTGCGTTGATGGTCCTGAATTTGATGGACATTTGGTTGATTTTGATGAACTTATGATGAGACAGAAAACCTATCTAGAAGAGGAGAGGCTAGCTCTTAAGTTATTGGAGGAGAAAGATGCGTAGGCGTGTTAGAGTTCCTATGAGAGAACAAGACCCTGAAGAACGAATTAAGAATTTCAATGAAGTTGCCTTAGGATATAGCGAAGATGAGGCTTTATTAGAGGCTGATCGATGTCTGCAGTGTCCAAAACCTAGATGTATTGATGGTTGCCCAGTAGGAATAGAGATTCCTGCCTTTATATCTCTTATAAAGGAAAGAAGATATAGAGAGGCTTATAGAAAAATAAAAGAAAGAGATAGTCTTCCGGCTATCACAGGTAGAGTATGTCCTCAAGAAAATCAATGTGAAAAAACTTGTGTATTGGCAAGGACTGGAGAGCCTGTAGCTATTGGTAGATTGGAAAGATTTGTTGCTGATTATTGTGTAGAAAATACTCAAGAAATAGATAAGGAATCATCTAATGATAAAAGGATTGCAGTAGTTGGTTCTGGGCCTGCTGGACTTACAGTTAGTGCTGATCTTGCTAAGCTTGGCTATTCAGTTACTCTTTTTGAAGCCTTACATCTCCCTGGTGGAGTTTTGACATATGGAATTCCCGAGTTTAGACTTCCAAAGGATATAATAAAGAGAGAATTTGAATATGTGAGAGCTTTGGGGGTAGAGTTTGTCCCAAATGTAATAGTAGGAAAGACGATACTCTTGGATGAACTTTTAGAAGATTATGATGCTATTTTTATTGGTTCCGGAGCTGGCGCCCCTGTATTTCTAAATGTTCCTGGAGAGAATCTTTTAGGTATATACTCAGCTAATGAATTTTTATCTAGGATAAATCTTATGAGAGCTCATCTCTTTCCTGAATATGATACGCCTCTCAAGATAGGAAAGAAGGTTTTAGTTGTAGGTGGTGGTAATGTTGCTATGGATTCTGCGAGAGTCTCTAGAAGACTTGGAGCAGAGGTGACGATTCTTTATAGGAGGTCTAGGGAAGAGCTTCCTGCTAGACTGGAGGAGATAAAAAGGGCTGAGGAAGAAGGTATTAATTTTGTCTTTCTTGCTACCCCTTTAGCCTTTAAAGGTAGTAATGGTTGGGTAGATTCAGTAGAATGCCAAGAGATGGAGTTGGGTGAGTTGGATGAGAGTGGAAGGAGGTCTCCTATACCTAAAAAAGATTCTACTTTTACTCTGAAAGTTGATACAGTTATTATTGCCATAGGTAATAGGCCTAATCCTATTATAGCTAAAACTACTCAAGGATTAGAGATTGGTCGTCATGGAGAGATTATTATAGACCCTGAAACTGGAAAGACATCTAAGGTTGGAGTCTTTGCTGGTGGTGATATCGTGAGCGGTTCTGCCACTGTAATAGAAGCAATGGGAGCTGGTAGGAAGTCAGCGATGGCTATACATAGGTATCTGACTACTGGAGTGTGGTAATATCTAAGCTTGAGAATTAATATGTCTAGATGGTAAAATATTTCTAGAAGTATCTAATGGGTGGAGGTGATGATAGATGCCATTCTATGTATACAGATGTGAAGTATGCGGTAGAGAATTAGAGGTTTTTCAAAGTATAAGTGATAGACCTTTATTACAGTGTAGTGAATGTGGTGGGACACTTAAGCGACTTATATTTCCACCCACGGTAATATTTAAGGGAACAGGTTTTTACTGTACGGAGAATAGGAAAGGTAGCCCGCCCAAGGAGGAAGAAAGTGGCGGAAAAGATTCTAATAGTAGATGATGAGAAGCCAATTGTAGACTCTATAAAGTATACCCTATACAGAGAGGGGTATGATGTAGTAGTTTCTTATGATGGAGAAGATGCCTTAGAAAAATTTAAAAAAGAGAATCCTGACCTCATCATATTAGATATAATGCTTCCAAAACTAAGTGGACTGGAGGTTTGCCGAATTATAAGGCGAACCTCCAATGTTCCAATAATAATGCTTACTGCAAAAGGGGAAGATATGGACAGAGTCATAGGATTAGAACTAGGGGCTGATGACTATGTCCCAAAGCCTTTTAGTATGAGAGAATTAGTCGCTAGGATAAAGGCAGTCTTAAGACGTGCAAAAATTCCATTAAGTCAAACAAAGACAAAGGAAAAACTTGAATTTGATGATGTGGTTATAGATGTAGTAGGGAGGATTGTTACTAAAAGAGGCGAACCCATAGACCTTTCACCAAAAGAGTTTGATCTACTAGTTACTCTGGCGGAGAATGAAGGACGTGTTATGAGTAGGGAATATCTTCTAAGTCATGTTTGGGGAGAAGATTTTTATGGAGATGATAGAACTGTTGACGTTCATATTAGATGGCTCAGAGAGAAACTTGAAGATGACCCTAGTAATCCTAAATATATTCAGACTGTAAGGGGGATAGGGTATATATTAAGATCTTAAGGAATTTATTGGCTAATTTTATATTACCGGCTTTAATTCTTTACGTTGCTTTCTATATAATAATATTTTCTTGCCTACCATATAGATATCTTATAGGAGGAGTTATCCTTATATTTACTTTAGGTTCGTATTATTTCCTTTTCCGAAAGGTTAAAGCAATTCTAGACAGGATACTTCTTAACCTTAAAGGACTACCATTTTCTGGTACTATCTCTCCCATAGGAATCTTAGAGCTAGATGAAAGTATAAAAGAAATAAATAACTATATAAACAGATTTAAAGAAGAGAATAAACTCTACTCGAGAGTATTTCAAAGTACACAGGAAGGAGTTATAGTAGTAAATAAAAATAAAGAGATATTAAGGATGAATCCTACTGCTCTGAGATTATTAAATCTGGATTCCTCGCAGAATTTGGAAGGACATCAGCTTATAGAGATTATATGGAACTACACATTGGACGAGATGACAGGGAAAGTTATAGAGACAGGTAATGTTTTATCTAGAGAGATTTCATTTGATCATATTAATAATCGAATATTAGATGTAACTGTGTCTCCTCTTTTCAATGAGAAGGGAGAAATAAGAGGAGCTATCATAGTCTTTGCAGATATAACGGAAAAGAAAAAACTAGAAAAGGTTCGTCAGGATTTTATAAGTAATGTATCGCATGAACTTAAAACTCCACTTACATCTATAAAGGCTATGGTGGAGGTTCTACTAGAAGGTGGAGCAGAAGATAGTAAACTTAGAAAAGACTTTTTAGAGAATATAAATCAAGAAGTAGACCGTTTATCTAAATTGGTAAATGATCTCCTTTTACTCTCTAGATTAGAATCAGATAGAGAATTTTTAAATCCTACTCCTACCGATTTTGTTACTTTGGTCACTAGAGCGGTGTCTAGATTTCAACCCAGGGCTATGAAGGAGGGCCTTACGCTATCTCTTGAAATAAGGGGAGAAATTCCTCAGCTAAGGGTTGATGTAAACTATATAGATCAGGTTATAAGCAATCTTATTGATAATGCTATTAAGTATACTCCTTCGGGCGGAAAGATATATGTTTTGGTTGAGGACCTTGGAAAAGAGGTAAAGGTTTCTGTAAAAGATACTGGAATAGGGATTTCTAAAGAAGACCTGCCTAGAGTATTTGAGAGGTTTTACAGGGGAGATAAATCTAGAAATTTGAGTTTAGGCGGAGTGGGCCTTGGACTATCTGTAGTAAAGCATATAGTAGAAGCACATGGTGGTAAGGTTGGGGTAGAGAGTGATTTGGGGAAAGGAAGTACTTTTTATTTTACACTCCCAAAAGTATAGCTGAGAATAGTTTTCTTAGAGCCCTTCCTCTATGACTTACTTTATCTTTTTCTTCTGCTGAGATTTCCCCGAAGGTCCTTCCCAGATCTGGATAGTAGAATATAGGGTCATACCCGAAACCATTATCTCCCCTAATCTCCTTTATTATATACCCTTCGCAGATCTCTTGAGTTACGTGTAGTATATCTCTATCATCGATGAGACATACCGCACAAACGAATCTAGCTCTAAGTTTTTCTTCTCGTATGTCTTTTATCTGGTTAAGTAATCGCTCTATATTGCTCTTATAGCTTCCGTCTTCAGAGAATCTAGCAGAGAATATGCCTGGAGCCTTACCTAATACATCTACCTCTAATCCTGAGTCATCAGATAGAACTGGAACTTTAAATTCTCTATAGTAAGCTCTAGCTTTTAGGATAGCATTTTCTATAAAATCTTTACCTGTTTCTGCTACCTTTATACTATAAGGAGCAGGCTTTATGTCCACATCAAAATCTTTTAATATTCTATTAAACTCTTTTACCTTATCTAGGTTTGAAGTTGCAAGTATTATCTTCATGTGTAATTCAACCCATAATCTACTAGCGGAATTGGGAACAGGATATCCAATACTCTTTTTATCTGTGTAAGTTGCTCTGGGATCTCTATCTTTTTCTCAATAGACCCAAATATAAGGGCAGGTAGGTCATTCTCATCTATTTGAATCTTTTCGTCTCTAAATCTTATAGTAATTGGAGGGTTAAATTCTATAACAAAATCACTATACTCTTCTCCAAGCATCCTTCTAAAATAGCTTTCTAGCTTTTTTATAAGGCTTTTAGGATTTATTATCTTTATTGTGCCCTCAAAACCCCTGTCTTCACCTTTAATACCTAACTTTTCCAGTATATATCTTATCTCTGTATCAGAACTAAGAGTATCAAGTATTAATGAGTCTCTATTATAAGTCTCTAAAACAGCATAGAGAGAATCTAATAAAGCAGACCTTGAACCGCCGATCTCTTTTATACGCAATACCTCATTCTGCATCTTAGGTAGCTGAATAGCCATGTAGGCTAAAGGAGTACTGTTGTTTTTTTCAACAACCAATACCTCTCCGGGTCTATTAACAACCATACTACATCCTAATATAGTTTTTAACTCTTCGTAGGATCTTACAAATCTTACTGGCTCTAACTCCATAAGTCTTAGAAGTTTATAGATGTCTCCTTCATTGACCCTTTTTACTTTTAGATCACCTCTTGATAGTTTTGCCTTATCTATATGATAAGTCTTATAAAGACCAGCATTTATAGCTCCAAGCCTTCTATATAATCCTCTACCGCCAGATATAAGCATTATATCTACACCCTCTTGAAGGCTTTTTACTATGCTGTCCTGCATAAGTAAAGAAGCAAACCCTCTACCTCTATAATCTGGGTCAGTCGCTACCGAACCAATCATACAAACTTTTATCTTGATTCCAATTAATATCACATCTGAAAATAGTATTCCAACAAGAGAGACTATCTTATTATCTTCTTTTATAATCCTTAAATTCTCACAGTTTTTCTCTGAGAATAATAGGGGATACTCTCTCCCCATATCACCTTCCATATTACTTCTAAAAATCTTATTTGATAGCCTTATTATCTCTTCTAACTCCTCTATCCTTGCACCTCTAGGTCCTTCCATATTCTCCTCCTAATCTATTGGTTTTAGTAGGACCTTAAGCCCTTCTTTACTTTCAACTAGCTCAAACCCTTTCTGCCACTGATCTATAGTAAGCTCATGAGTTACGAGTTTTTCTAGTTCTATAATCTTTTTATCCATAAGTATAAGGCATTTTTCCCATACATCCCAGTTGTGACTAAATGTAAAGTTGACCGTGACTGCTTTTGAAATTAATGGGTCAAGA
Source organism: bacterium (assembly GCA_026418035.1). Classification (GTDB taxonomy): domain Bacteria; phylum DUMJ01; class DUMJ01; order DUMJ01; family DUMJ01; genus DUMJ01. The sequence goes on along the minus strand of JAOACC010000121.1, from coordinate 11,633 downwards.
GAGAATCCTAAAGGAGTTGGTCCCCATCCTATCTTATTTATCTGGCCTGCTGGCCTTACTAAGTCCATTGCTAGCTTAAATGTTTCTGTTACTCCTGCGCAATCTACTACTATATCTGCCCCGTAACCGTCTCTTGTCTCTAATATATATCTTTTAGCCTCTTCTGAATCTGTAAATACCTCAGTGGCTCCAAACTCTTTAGCTATTTTTAGACGTTTCTCATCCCCTAAAGTTCCTACAACTACTATATCGCTAGCTCCCATGATACTTGCAACCTTAGCAGAGAGTATACCTATAGGTCCAGGACCTATAACAGCAACAAGGTCGCCTGGCTTTATATTCGAATGTTTTACTAGAGAACTATAGGCTACACAGAATGGTTCTGTTAACGCTGCCTCTCTTAGACTTACATTCTCAGGCAATCTGTGTAATATCCTAGTAGGAACTCTTACATATTTAGTAAAAGCTCCATCTACATGAAACCCATAACCCTTTCTTTCTCTACATATATGATAGTTATTTGTCCTGCATAATATGCATTTCCCACAGTAATCAGCATGAGTCTCTGCAGTAACTCTTTCTCCTACTTTGAAGTCCTTTACCTCCTTTCCAACCTCTTCTATAATCCCAGAGAACTCATGTCCCAAGATAACAGGTACATTAATCTTATAATTGACTTTATTGTGGTGTACATGTGGATCACTACCACAGATACCTGCATATTCTACTCTAACAAGGACATCGTTTGGTCCAATCTGTGGGATGGAGACATCCCTCAACTCTGTTGCTCCATCTCTAAACTCATATTTTACTACTGCTTTCAAAGTTATCACCTCCGGCGTAAATGAATGCATAAATAGTTATCCTAATTATATCATACCCTTTTATTCTTTTATGATTAAAAACAATTTGAGATAACTGTTACATTGATGGTTGATGAATTTCAAAAATAAAGGATATTCTGGGCTAACCTGCATTTATTTGTCCTTCTCACTAAAGAGTTTCTTATTTTACATATTACCTAGTTGGAAACTTTATATAATCTATCAACGATATCTTTTTACCTGGTTTTGCCCAGCTTACATTAGTCTCTGAAGGTAAGATGCCTTCTCTATAACAATATTTTAATGTCTCTTCAAGTCCTTCTACCCAGTTTAAAACAGGATCTCCTTCTCGTCTTATAATCTCTTCTGGGAAATCTATTATCTCAGGGGTTGACTCTTGTGCTCCGTTGATAGTAAGTGTATGAGCCATTGCAGATTCAAGAGGACAATATACTATATCCTTTCCTCTAATAGCATCTATAGTCTTCCATAATTTTCTCACACTACTATGATTTGGGGAGCCATAATCCTTAATATTACCATCTTTAAATCTAGCTATTAGCTTATTAGTGCTTTCTGGTATTGTAGGTTCATTATAGGCAACTATAGCAGACTCAAATTCATATATGAATATAGGTCCTACTTGATTCCTTACCGCATGTGTGGCGTAGAAAAGTATCTCTACTCTGTCCTCTGTTAAGACCCTAATAGCAGAGGTATCGAAGTTTTCAATCGGATTAGCCTTATAAAGTTCTGCTGTTACTTCGATAGGTCTAGTACTACTCTCTATACTCTTACCTAATAGATGAAGCATATTGTGTAAAAAATGTGCTGTGGCATTATTGGCAACACTATCTAGTATCCAATTTCCGTTATTATCCATCTTTCTGCCAGCCCAGTTTGACCTTCTGTAGTAAGCCATATTTCTAGGCCAGAGAACAAGAGTTTTAAGTCTTTTAGGTTTCCCCAGTAGGCCTTTCATAACATCATTCTTTAATGAAATATAAGCTTGATCATATGCCCATTGAAATCCAATAGCTACTTTAAGTTGAGTTCTATCTCTTGTTTCTATCATTCTATATATCTCTTGAATTGTAGCAGCTGCTGGTTTTTCACAAAGTACATTGCTTCCATTTTCTAAAGCTGTAATAGTCTGTTTACAGTGGAAATGAATTGGAGAAGAGATTACTGCTAAGTTTGCCTTCTTTATCTTGTAAAATTCTTCTAGATCAGAGAATATTGGGATTTTTCTTCTTTTTAGTTCTTCTAAGTTTATACAGCTCTCTGGATAGGGGTCTACCGCTCCAACAATTTCTATACCATAGTTATCCCCCTCTTGTAATAAAGCCTTCACATAGTTGTTACCGTAACCACCTATAGCTACTAGTACAATAGATAGGCTCTCCATATATTACTCCTTCTTGAATATCGCTCCTTTTCTATAATCATTCCAGACATTTTCAAACCAATCATCACCTTTAGGTATTGGTCTAACAGGAATCCAGTCAAAGTGGCATTCCTCTTTATTATATGTTACCTCTTGAATTATCTTTGAAAACTCTCCTTCATCTAAAGAAAATCTAAATACTTCAGGAAGTTCGGGAAGAGGTAACTCTCCATTACTATCATATACCAAGTAGGAACCCCTACTTTTTCCTCCCTTCTCTATGTAGTTTGCTATAGCAGAGAGGTAGACGTACTGAGTTATAAGTAGATCGTAGTTCTGATATGCGTATGGGAGCTCATTTATAGAAGAGATTCTTGTTATATCCGCTATAGATTTTAAATCGGATTTTGCTTCCTCTTTAGATCTGTAAGCAGACTCCAAGGAACGTATTATTCCTCCATCCCTATCCATCCTCTCTCCAATTTTCTTGCGAATATCTTCTACATTGCTATATTCACTTAGCCTAGATAGAAATCTTCTGCCTAGCTCTACCTTCGTTATTATTTGTTCTTTTGCCATCGCTATAAATTCTTCGATTGACATTGGGGCTTCTCCATAACAAGCAGATATATACTCTGCTGCCCTAGTGCTTCCTACTTGTCCTGAATTTAAGGCGCTTCCTCCAGGTCTATATACACCATGAGAACCATTTACTTCTCCTACAGGGAAGAAATGTCTAATATTACTTTCCCACCATATATCTCCAACTAACCCACCATTGTTATGCTGATTACATACTGCAATCTCTAAGTATTCCCTTGTTATATCTATCCCATGATCCTTATAGAGGTCTATTGCTGGTTGGTTCATGTGAGCTAATCTCTCTATTGGTGTACCAAAGAGAGCTTTTGACTTGGCTAAATAGTCGTAAGCTTCTTTTTCTAATAAATCGAAACTGAATTTATCTCCAAGTGGGTTTTGTGTAAAGTCCAAGAATACCCTTCTTCCCTTTATAACTGTCTCATAGTATACTAGTATGTCTATAAGGGAAGATCCATAATTCTTTACTTTCCTAGGATCAAAAGGCCACTGGTAGCCTTTTAAAAATATAGCTGTGAGCATCTTTCTTGGGTCTTTAAAGTAATCTAATAAGAATTCTCTTTCGTTATTACCATCTTTATCAGTAGATATGTATCTGGGTAATACCTGTTGATATGTTCCGGAGAGATTCCATCTAAATTTTATTGAAGCTATACCAAACTGGGATTCAGTAACATTTCTAGCTTTAACTCCAGCTTCTAATGCAATTCCAGTAGAGCCTGTTTGGCTTTCTGGATAGACAGAAGACTTATACATACCAGCTGGGCCTCCGGTAGCATAAATGATGTTTGTGCAGTTAAAAAGAACATATCTTTTATCTGGATTTTCTAGTTCATTTAGATTTAGAGCCAATATTCCAATTGTTTTAGTTTTAGCTCTGTCAGTAAGAATACCTATTACTTGATATCCATCAAATATTTTAATCCCCTTTTTTTCAACCTCTGCCTGAAGCTTTTCTGTCATATACTTAGATGTTAGTGGACCAATAGATGTAGCTCTCTGTCTAGGATCATGATCTGTCTTGTAACCCACATATTCTCCATAGGTATTATGGGGAAATGGAACTCCTAGCTCTACAAGTCTAAAGAAGCACCTAGCTGAAAGCGCTGCTTCAACAAGTGCTATATCTCCATGCATACATCCACCCTGGAATAGTGTTTCTGCCATTTCATAAACAGAGTCCGGACTTTGACCTGCAACTGTAAGTTTATAATATGTTTGTTTATCAGAGCCAGTATTTCTTGAAGTACCCTTCATTAAACCTTCTGTGACAAGTGCGATATCTCTTTGTCCAAAGGAATAAAGTCTATCCACTGCATTAAGCCCTGCAGCACCAGACCCAACTACGACAGTATTTAAAGAATATACATCTAAATTGATTCCTTCTAATTGTATCTGGGTATATTCCATAATCTAAGCCTCCTTTATAGTCTTCTCAGGTGAAATCCTCCATCAACATTTATCACTTCTCCGGTAGAGAATGATAATTTCCCAGAGCAAAGAACCGAAACTGCATTAGCTATATCTTGAGGATAACCCCACCTTTTTATCGGTGTAATACCTTCTGCAATTAATTTATCATATTTTTCTTTTACTACACTAGTCATATCAGTCAATATAATTCCAGGTCTGATCTCATAGACATATATGCCATAATCAGCTAGCCTATCCGCGAATAATTTTGTCAACATACTTACACCGGCTTTAGATATGCAGTATTCTCCTCGATTGGTAGAAGATGTGTATGCAGATATAGAAGATATATTTATAATAACAGGAAAAGTGTTAATACCAGATTCGACTAATCTTATCATTTCCTTTGCTACTAACTGAGTTAAAAATAATGTCCCTTTTAAGTTTATTCCCATTACAAAGTCGAAGCTTTCTTCTGTCATCTCTAAAATGTCTTTTCGTTCTTTTGGGGCAACTCCAGCATTATTAACAAGTATATCTATTCTTCCAAATTCTTTGATTACTGTATCTACTAACCTTTTTCGATCATCTCTATCTGCCAAGTTCCCCTGAATATAGAGTAGGGGAACATTAGAGTCCTTTATTAATTCTAGATTTTCCTTAACATTTTCTTGAGGAATAATATCAAAGATAACGATAGCACATCCATCTTTTGCTAACTCTTGGGCTATAGCATTTCCTATCCCTTTTGCTCCTCCTGTTACTATAGCAGTTCTCTTATCTATCATCTGTTAACCTCCTAAGTTTTAAATTATGTTTTATTTATTATTATACAGTATATTCATTTACAACACAAAAATCTGATTTTTGACATAGTTACTTGTGATGATATAATTTTATCGATCGTTGATATAGAATGATAGATGTAGAGGAGAATTAGTAATATCTAGAAGGATTATAAATTCTACAATGGAGTGTTTTCCTTAATATGGTTATAATAAGACAGGCGCAGAAATGATATGTAAGTCTGTCTTAAAGATAATATCGAAAGATCTGAAAATGATGCAGAGAAATAAAGATATATCTTTGAGATTTACAAAACACAACAGTGCATCAAGTGTAGCAGGTTTTCTTGATTTTTCTTCATATATTGGTTCTGCATTGGCAAGTGTTATTACAGGTATTGTAGCAACTAGAGCTAACTGGCATGTAGTTATTCTTCTATGGGGATTATTATCTCTAGGGGGTGTTTTAATTATACATCTAAGTCAAAGGAGGACAAAAGATGATAAATCTTGATAACTATTTTAGAATTTACCCTAAAATTGTAAAGGCTGATACAAAGGCTACACTAACACTAGAACCAAGATTTTCTAACTGGCGTTTACCAGATGGGGAGTATAAATTTACTCATTATCCTACAAATTACTCTAGTAAGGAGGAGTATAGATATATTGAGGTAAGAAGAAATGCTAATAGATTTTATATTGAAGGGTTTTTTGAAGGAGAACAGGAGCATATCATCTATTTAGAGGTAGGTAATAGGATACTATCGTTCTCTCTATATTCAGTAAAAGATGATTTACTTTATAGAACTCCTTATAAAGGTGATATACATATACATACCTACTATTCAGATGGGATAGAATCTCCTAGTTATGTTGCTAGTGCTTCTAGGAGAATAGGTTTAGATTTTCTTTCTATAACGGACCATAGAAAATATTTCCCATCAATAGAAGCCATAGATACTTTCAAAAACCTCGACTTAGGCTTCAAGTTATTTCCTGGGGAAGAAGTTCATCCACCTAATAATCCTATTCATATAGTAAATTTCGGTGGTATTTTTAGTATAAACGAGTTATTTGAGAAGGATAGAGAGACTTATGATAGAGAAGTTTCAGAGATAGAAGAGAGCTTAAAGGAGGAAATTTCTGATATACCTGAGAGATATCAGCTAGCATCATCTGTATGGTGTTTTAATAAGATTAGGGAAAGTGGAGGTCTTGGAGTTTTTGCCCATCCTTTCTGGCGTGTTAGAGAGGGTTACTACATCTCTGAAAGACTCCTGGATTTACTCTACGATAAAACTCCTTTTGATGCTGTAGAGATAGTTGGTGGATATCAAATGCATGAGTTGATTTCTAATAATTTACAGGTGGTCTCTTATTATGAAAAGGCTAAAGGGCGAAGTATACCTGTAGTTGGAGTTACTGATGCCCATGGATGTGATACTGGGAATCTCTTCGGTTGGTACTATACAGTGGTGTTTTCTTCAAGTTTAGAGTTAAAAGATATTATAGAGAGTATAAAATCTGGATATTCAGTTGGGGTAGAGAGTATTCCTGGAAGGGAGACTAGAGTCTATGGGAATTTAAGGTTAACACTCTTTACACAATTTTTAATAAGAGAGATCTTTCCTATCCATGATAAGATTTGCGAAGATGAGGGTAAGGCTATGATGAGATATATAATGGGAGAATCTTGGGAAGCATCGAATTCTTATAAAAAAGCTCTAGAAAGTTTTTATAGCTTATATTGGAAAAGATAATTTAATCTCAACCGAAGGAAGGAGATGAAGTATGGGGATAAGATTTGTGCAAAGAGATGATTATGATAGGGTTATTCAACTAAATACCTATTGTTTTCCATGGTTAAATGATTTCAGAGAGAAAGCTAGAGACTTTTTGGAGAGATATATTCCCCAAGATGCTATTTTAGGATACTATGATGAATCCAACGTACTGAGCGCTATGCTTTTTATTATCCCTTTTGAGATATATATCTATGAATCTATATTCAATATGGGAGGAATAGCAAGTGTAGCCTCTATGCCAGAAGGGAGACATGGAGGGAGGGTAGCTGAACTGTTAAGAGCATCTTTAAGAATTATGAAAGAGAAAGGACAGACTGTTTCTATGTTGGGTCCTTTCTCTTATGAGTTTTATAGAAAGTATGGCTGGGAGTTAGGGTTTGATAGAATGAATTATACAATTCCTACTGAAAATCTAGATGGCTTTAGTAAGAAAGTAGGAATTGTAAGACCTTTTAAAGATGAAGACTTAGATATACTTAATAATATTTATACAGAATATGCTAAGAGGCACAACTGTTGTGCAGTCCGTAATAAAATGCTCTGGACAGAATTTGTCTTACAGGATCCCTATGGTAGAAATCACCCTAGATATACGTATCTCTGGTTTAATGATCGGGGAGAGCCTAGGGGATATATAATATACTATATAAAGGATAATAGGATGACTATAACTGAGATGATCTATCTAGACCAAGAGGCAAAAGAAGGACTGCTTTGGTTCTTATTTGCCCATCAGGCTCAGATAAGAGAGGTTTACTGGTCTACTTCTCCAGATGAAAGGTTGTATCTAGATTTCCCTAATCCTAGGATAAAGATGGAACTTTCTCCATGGATGATGTTTAGGGTGGTTGATGTGAAAGAGGCATTATCAAACAGGAAATACCATGAAGATATAAGCTTGCATTTTTCTATATCTATCTCTGATCCTAATGCGGATTGGAATAATAAGAGTTTTTTGGTTTTTATAAAAGATGGTAATATAGAAGTAAAAGACTCTGAAGATGGAGAGCTGAGTTGCACTATTCAGACATTTAGTCAGATATTTACCGGTTATGTCACTCCTAAAGAAGCATTTATTCGTAAAAAGCTCTTAGGTGATGCTAGAGCTGTGGAGAAGATGGAAAGAATCTTTAAAAAGTCATACACATTTAATAATAATCCTTTTTAATACATTAGAATAATGTTATAATCAAGTCCCTAATTATATTTTTGTACTTTAATTTTATTTGTCTGATAATATTATAATATGTTGACAATATAATATTATAGTATTATAATTTAAGAAAAGTTATGATTCACGGAGGTAATGATGAGAGAGATTAAGAGAGAAACAATAGTAGAACAGATAGCAGAGAGATTAAAAGAATATATTTTTGAAAAGGGACTAAAACCTGGGGATAAATTGCCTACGGAAACAGAATTAATGAAGATTTTTGGTGTGAGTAGGTCATCGGTGAGAGAGGCTATTAAGGCATTACAACTTAGTGGGTTGATAGAGGTGAAACCTCGTAGAGGAGCTGTAATTAGTAATTTTGATTTAAAGTCGATTTTTGATAATCTTACCTATAGTTTGTCTCTCGTAACTGATGTAGAGATGTTTTTGGAACTTTTAGAAGCTAGGAAAACTTTAGAAATTGCATGCTTACCAATAATAGTAGAGAAAATCGATGAGGAACATCTAGAAAAACTTGAACATTGGTTAAATAAGATGTTTAATTCTACCTCTATTGATGAGCATAGAACTTATGATATGCTTTTTCATCAAACCTTGGTAGAGGCTACTCATAACAGATTCTTAATACAAATGGAGATCCTTATCTTTAGATTCTTCCAAAAACTCTATGAGCTCTTCCCTCATAGAAGTGGAATTGTGTCATTAAATGAGCATAAGGCAATATATGAAGCCTGCAAGTCAAGAAATCTTGAAGAGTTAGAGAAGATTATGAATGTCCACTTAAGTAGATATTATGAAGAAGTAAAGATTAAAGTAGATGAGAGTAAAAAATTTTAGATGGAGGTGTTATATAATGCGTAAGGTTTTGGTATTATTATTGTTAGTATTTTTAACCATGGCGTTTCTGAATGAATCTATCTTTGCTCAGCAGAAGATTGTTCCAAGGGGACAGTACAATCTTACAGATTATCAAAAGATTTCGGGTAAAAAGATCTCTACGTTTAAGGAAGCCCCTCAATTAGCAGAATTAGTAAGACAGGGGAAGCTTCCCCCTTTGGAAGAGAGGATCCCTAAGAATCCAGCTGTTGTAGAACCTGTGGAAGAGATTGGCCAATATGGAGGAACCTGGCGTAGATATGGCCACCTAGATTGGGCAGCTTATGGTTACATTACTTATGAGCCTCTAGTTAGATGGGGTCCAGATCTAGTTACTCTTGAGCCAAATATAGCAGAAAAATGGAGAGTTTCTAGAGATGGTAAGACATTTACATTCTATCTCCGTAAAGGTATAAGATGGTCTGATGGAGAACCGTTTACAGCTGATGACATAATATTCTGGTATGAGGATATTATACTTAACAAAGAGCTTACCCCTAGGCCACCTACATGGCTTATGCTTGGTGGAGAGATAGCCAAGTTTAAGAAGATCGATGACTATACGGTAGAGATAAGTTTTGTTGCTCCCTATGGACTATTCCTACAGGAACTTGGTTATAGGGGTAGAGAGCCGTTTGCCCCAAAGCACTATCTGAAACAATTCCATCCTAAATACACATCAAGAGAAAAGCTTGAATCTATGGCTAAAGAGGCTGGTTTCCAATTCTGGTATCAACTTTTTGGACAAAAGAATACTTTATACACTAATCCTGATCTTCCCGTAGTGTATCCTTGGAGAGTCACAAAACCTTGGGGAGCAGAAGGGATAACCGCTGAAAGAAATCCATATTATTGGAAAATAGACCCATCTGGTAACCAACTCCCTTATCTAGACAGAGTAGTAGTATACTACACCTCAGATTGGAAAATGGCTTACCTAAGGATAATTAGTGAGAGGGCAACATCTGATGCTTCTGATATGCAGGCTGTTGGTAGTGATATTTCAGATTATTCATTGTATATGGAGAATAGAGAAAAAGGTGGATATAGAGTATTACTATATCCAGGAAGTTTTCCTACAGAGCCAGCTATGATGTTTAATCAGAATGCCAAAGACCCAATCTTAAGAGGCATATTTAGGAATGTTAAGTTTAGACAGGCTATGTCTTTGGCTATAAATAGAGACGAGATAAATAAGCTTCTTTATCTTAGTCTAGCTGAACCATTACAGGCTACAATTGTAAAGACCTCTCCATTTTATAAAGAAGAATTCGCCAGAGCTTACGCAGAATATGATCCAGATAGAGCCAATAAATTATTAGACCAGATTGGACTTAAGAAGGGTCCTGATGGGTGGAGACTGAGACCAGATGGAAAGAGGTTAGAGATAACTATAGAAACAAGACAGCCCTTGCCCTGGCCTGATGTGGCAGAAATGGTAGCAAAATACTGGAACAATGTTGGAGTAAAGACGGTTGTTAAAGTAGAGGAAACAAGCCTCTGGTGGGCTAGAGTAAACGCTGGAGAACACGAAGTTGTTACTCAAGGCTTCTTCTGTCATCCGTTATTAGTTGGTAGCAGTAGTTTTAACCTAACTGGTTGGCCTGCATGGGCTCCAGAATGGGCGTTATGGTATACTAGTAGTGGAAAAGCTGGGGAAAAGCCAGTGGAAGATGTCATTAAGATACTTAATCTCTGGGAAAAGTATAAGGCTACTGTAAATCCGACTCACAGGAATAGGCTTGGCGAAGAAATTATGCGAATTCATGCCAAGAATTTATGGATTATTAGTGCAGGTGGAAGGCATATGCCAATTGTTTGCATAGCTAAGAATAACTTTAAGAATGTACCTCCAAGTGGAAGTACCGCCTATTTGACACCTGCAGTAGAAGGTTTCTTACATCCAGAACAGTTCTTTATAAAGAAGTAGATTTGTTACAAAATTCTTATGGGGCTAGGGTATAACCCTAGCCCTTTTAATATGAAAGGAGGATATATGAAAGATTTTGAAGGAGTCTTTACCGCAATAGTTACACCTTTTGATGAAGATGATAATATTAATGAAATTTCTCTAAGAAGGATAATAAGATATAGTCTAGATAACGGTGTTTCTGGATTTTATGTCTGTGGTTCTACAGGTGAGTGGCCCCTACTTACCTTAGAAGAAAGAAAAAGAATCTTAGAGATAGTAAAAGATGAAATCAAAGATAAGGCCTTTATAATTGTAAATATAGGTTGTATAAGTACTAAATTTTCAATAGACCTAGCGAAGCATGCAGAGAAGGTTGGGGTTTCTGCTGTCTCTTCATTTCCACCAATATACTATAAATTTAGTAAAGAAGAAATAAAGAGATATTATTTTGATATCGCAGAAAGTACTAGTTTACCATTAGTTATTTATTATATTCCATCATTTACCAACATAGAGATGTCTATTGATTATCTTTTAGAGCTTCTTTCTCATAGTAACATAATCGGAGTTAAATATACTTCAATGGACCTATTTATGTTAGAGAGGATAAAGACTTTAAGTAATAAAATAGTCTTTAATGGTTTTGATGAGGTCTTCTTGGGAGGTTTGTCCCTTGGGGCAGATGGAATGATAGGAAGTACATGCAATTTTGTTCCAGATGTTGTAGTTTCTATATATAATGCCTTTAAGTCTGGGGATTTGAAGACTGCTTACACATATCAACATAAGCTAAATAGGATAATTAAAGATATCTTTGGATTTGGTGTTATTCCAGCTATAAAGGAGATTTTAAA
>JAOACC010000083.1 GCA_026418035.1 bacterium | reverse complement strand
TGTGTATAAGAGACAGCTATAACACCCTCTCCAGAAGCACCTGAAGCATGATATACTATATCAGCCCCCTGTTTAAATTGAGACATTGCCAACTCTTTACCCTTTACCGGATCCTTAAAAGCCTCACCAGTAACACCTATATAGTTTACCAAAACCTCTGCCTTTGGATTTACGTACTTTACTCCAGCTCTGTATCCAACTTCAAATTTATGGATCAATGCCATATCCATACCGCCAACAAAACCAACCTTATTAGTTTTAGTCATAAGACCAGCTATAGCCCCAACCAAGAAGGAACCCTCATGTTCCTGGAATACTAGTGAACGCACATTTGGTAATCCCTCAATTACTCCATCTACTATAGCAAATTTAGTATTGGGGAATTCTTTTGCTACTTTTGTAAGGGCATCTGTAAATAAGAAACCTACCCCTATCACTAGGTCATAACCTTGTTCAGCTAAAAGTCTAAGTAGCTCTTCCCTATTGGCTCCACCTTCTCCTGGCTCTACATCCTTACCCTCTACGCCTAATCTCTTTATTGCCTCTTGCAGTCCTCTATATGCTGCATCATTAAAGCTTTTATCGCCTCTTCCACCAACATCATAAACTATTCCTACCCTTACTTTAGCGGTATAACCAAGAGCATTAAAAGAAAACAGTAGAGTTAAAACTAAAAACACAATCAAAAACTTCTTCATAAACTAATCCCTCCTATCAAATTTTTTATCATCCTTTTTAATCTCTTCTGACAACTCTTACTCTCCCATCCTCTCCTCTTTCTACATATCCTTCAGCTTCAAGTAAGTCTATAATTCTAGCTGCTCTACCATAACCTATTCTAAATGTTCTCTGTAGAAGACTTGTAGATATAGTCCCTCTCTGTTTGAGTATCCTTTTAGCTTCTTCTAAATACTCATCGTCACTGTCGCTACCACCTCCCCCTCCTAAAATCATATCCTCTTCTTCTAGTTCTTCCTGGGTAACTACATAATTAGGTGTTCCTTGAGCCTTCCAAAAATTTAAGACTCTTTCTATCTCATCGTCTGAAACATATGCTCCCTGAACCCTTATAGGCTTCATAGCCCATATAGGAGAGTATAACATATCACCCTTTCCCAAAAGTTTCTCTGCTCCACCAATATCAAGTATAACACGAGAGTCTGCCTGAGAGGATACTGCAAAGGCTATTCTAGATGGGAAGTTAGCCTTTATCAAACCAGTAATAACATCTACAGAGGGTCTCTGAGTTGCTATTATAAGATGTATCCCAGTAGCTCTTGCCATCTGTGCTAACCTACATATGAGTTTTTCTATCTCTTTTGGAGCTACCATCATAAGGTCTGCTAGCTCATCTACTATAACAACAATATAATATAAAGGGGAATCTTTATACTTTTGATTGTAACTCTGGATATTTCTTACCCCTTCTTTTCTAAAGAGTTCATACCTATTATCCATTTCTCTAGTTAATCTTCGGAGCAACTTTACAGACAATTCCGGTTCTGTAATGATTGGTGCCCAAAGATGAGGAAGGTCTTCATATTGGGTAAGTTCTACACGCTTAGGGTCTATCATAGTAATCCTTAGTATTGATGGGTCTGACTTATATAGAAGACTCATTATAAGAGCATTTAGACAGACACTCTTTCCTGACCCAGTAGTTCCACCTATTAATAGATGAGGCATTTCTTCTAAACTATCTGCAATAATATTTCCGGCTATATCCTTCCCTATTCCTAAAGTAAGACGAGATTTATTATTAACAAACTCTTCACTTTCTATTATCTCCCTTATCGTAACTAGGGTTATCTTTTTATTGGGAACCTCTATCCCTAGAAGTGACTTGCCTGGTATAGGAGATTCTATTCTTATCTGAGGAGCAGCCAAAGCTAAAGCAATATCATTAGACAGTTTTGTAATCGAACTAACCTTTACTCCTGTAGCAAGAGAAAGTTCATATCTAGTGACTGTAGGGCCAACCACCGCATTCACAACCTTCGCAGAAACACCAAAACTCTCTAAGGTCGTTTCTAAGAGCTCAGCATTATGTCCTATATCTTCATTTTTTTGTCTCCTTGACGGTTCATTTAGAAGTGCAAAGGGAGGCATCTTAAATGAGGTATTAGGAGCATCTATAACAATTGATTCTGTCTTTCTTTCATCTTTCCTAGATTTAGACTCCTTTTTTATTTGTACTTTCTCATTTATATTAAACTTAGATATACTTATTTCCTTGTTTTTTGAAGATACAGTCTTTCTAATTTCTCTCTTTGAAATGTTAAGATTTTTTATTACAAGTAAAACTATAGGCAAAATAACAAATAGAACAAAGGGTATATCAGAACCAACTTTTTCCTTTAGCCAAAATCCTAAACTTCCTGCCCAGCTGAATAATATAGCTAATGGGAAAGACCAGAGCAAAAGCCAATATAGTTTTGGTATAAGCATAAACAAACATAAAACAAAACCCCAATATCCTAGATATTTAAATGGGAGAGATATGATAGGTAGGCTCCATATAAATCCCAAAGCTAAGATAATAAATAATAGAATAGAAAAAATTATCCTAAAGGATGTTATACTTTTTGATCTTCTCTTTTTTCTCATACCTCTACCAAAACAGGAATAATTACGGGTCTTCTTCTAGTTCTTTCATAGATAAATCTACCGACCACATCTCTTATTATATCATTAGACACAATTGGAGTATTTGAAGTAATTATGGCTCGAAAAGCTTCGCGCTTTAACTCTTCTATAAATAGATCTTCATCCTTATAGACAACACCTCTCATAACTACTTCGGGTATACCCAAGATCTCTTCCTTCTCCTTATCCACTGTTACTACCATAACTACTATACCATCTTGGGCTAATCTCTGTCTATCTCTTAGAACCATTCCGCCCTCTCCCAACTCAAGCCCATCTACCATTATCATACCAGACTGGACATGACCTACTACCTCTACCGCATCCTTTCTTATCTCTAAGATATCTCCATTTCTTAACTTAAATATATGATCTTCTGGCAAACCGAGAGAAGCGATAAGCTTAGAGTGGGCAACTTGGTGCCTCACTTCACCATGAATGGGGACGAAATATTCAGGTTTTAATAAAGTATACATAAGTTTCAATTCCTCTATACTACCATGGCCAGATACATGGACTCCAGGAGTAGTAGTATAAATAACATCTGCCCCTTTAGAAAAGAGGGCATTTATAGTTCTAGCAACCATTTTCTCATTACCCGGCACAGGAGTAGCCGCAATTACAACGGTATCCCCAGACTCTATAGTTATGGACTTATATTCTTGAAATGCGAGACGTGTTAAGGCAGACATGGGTTCACCTTGCGAACCACTAGTGAGTATTATAAGTTTATTCTTCTTAAAGTTAGACAATGATTGGTCTTTTATCAATGTATTCGGTGGGATATCTAGATATCCAAGTCTACTAGCAGTATTGACAGTTCCATTCATACTTTTACCTATTACTGCAACAAACCTGTTATACTTGTATGCAATATTAAATACCTGCTGAATACGGTGTATATTACTCGCGAAGGTGGTAACAAAAACTCTACCTAAGGATTCCTTTACTATAGCATCTAAAGTATCACCAACTACCCTTTCAGATGGAGTATAGCCAGGTCTCTCAGCATTAGTAGAATCTGAAAGTAGAATTTTTACTCCCCTTTCCCCTAAAGAAGCTAATGTAAAAAAATCTGTCTGTTTTCCATCCACAGGGGTATGATCAAATTTAAAATCTCCACTATGAACTATAATGCCAACAGGTGAATGAATTGCTATTCCAACATTACCAGGAACACTATGGTTTACATTAAAGAAATCAAAAGATAAAGGACCGATTCCTATTCTAGACCTCTCCTGTATCTCTACTGACTTTATCTCACTTCCTAAACCGAAGTCTTTTAATCTAGACATTACCATACCAAGAGTAAGCCTAGTCCCAATTATTGGTACATTAACAATCTTTAGAAGATATGGAAGAGAACCTACATGATCTTCATGACAGTGAGTAAGGATTATTCCTTTAACTTTGCTCTTATTTGCCTCTATGTAAGAGATATCAGGAATTACATAATCAACTCCAGGCATCTCATCGGTAGGAAACATAAGACCACTATCAATAATAACCGATACCTCATCATACTCTACCACTAACATATTCTTTCCTATTTCCCCTAGTCCGCCTAGAGGAATAATTCTCAATCTATCAGCCATAAAATTTATATAAGGCTTAATTGTCTTAGAGCTTCCCTTATTACGTTAATCTCCTTTTCTCCAGCTCTCACTAGAGGTAATCTAGGAGGTCCTATATCAAAGCCCACCAGTTTCATCGCTTCTTTCAAAGGAATAGGATTTGTTGTAACAAAGAGAGCCTTAAAAATAGGAAAAAGTCTCTTATTTATCTGAATCGCTTTATCCACATTTCCTGAAACAAAGTTTTCTATCATTTCCTTTATTTCTCTACCAACTATATGACTGGCTACACTTATAACACCATATCCACCAACACTAAGAAGGGGCATAGTAAAAGAGTCATCCCCACTATATATAACAAAATCATCTCTATTCAAACCTCTCAATATATCTACTACTTGGTCTGTGCTCTGACTTGCCTCTTTTATACCAACTATATTCTTTACCTCATTAGCAAGTCTAGTGACTGTTGCAGGGAGTATATTTACTCCAGTTCTAGAAGGTATGTTATAAAGAATAACCGGAAGTTTAGTGGCTTGAGCTATAGCCTTAAAGTGCTCATATAATCCATCCTGTGGTGGTTTATTATAGTAGGGAGCAACTAAAAGTATTCCGTCTACACCAATCTCTTCAGCAGATTTTGTAAGTTCTATACTTTCTTTAGTATTATAATTCCCAGTCCCTGCTATCACACTAGCCTTACCTTTTACTGTCTCCTTTACCGCCTTAAATAATTCCAACTTTTCCTCATGGGTAAGTGTCGGAGATTCTCCTGTTGTTCCAGCAACCAATATACCATCAGAACCTTCGGCAACTAATTTCTCTGCTAATTCACAGGTTCTCTTAACATCTAAAGAATAGTCCTCCCTAAAAGGGGTAGCCATTGCTGTAATAAGTCTACCAAACATAAACATAATTTATATCACCAACCCTCCTGGAAATAATAATTTATCCAGACCATAAACTAGACCTTTAATTTTATCTATATTTCTCAGTGCATAAATAACTCCAGGCATAAATGATTCTCTAGAGATAGAATCATGTCTTATAGATAGGGTCTGTCCTAATGCACCAAATATAACTTCCTGATGAGCTACCAAACCAGGCAGTCTTACACTATGTATGTTTATCCCATCAATTGTCTTTCCTCTAGCTTCAGAAGAATATACCGCTGGAGTAAATCTCTTCTTTTCTGAAATAGCCCTAGCAGTGGCTATAGATGTTCCTGATGGAGAATCTAGTTTCCCATCGTGGTGTAATTCTATGATCTCAACATTATCCATAAAAGGAGCTATTAATTCTGCACATTTAATCATCAAAATAGCCCCTATAGCAAAGTTTGGTGCTATAAGAACCCTTCCATTATTTGCTTCTATAAAATCCTTTAATTCAGATAAATCCTCCTGAGTAAAACCTGTAGTCCCAACTATTACAGGTACATTATTCTTAACTCCTATTTTTATATTCTCGATAGCAGGCTCTCTTCTTGTAAAGTCAACTATAACAGAAGGCTTTGTATCTTTTATGGTAGATTCTAAATCTCCCCTTATAACAATCCCTAAGATATTTTCACCTATGCCTTTTACATCTATACCTCCAACTACCTCCATATCTTTCTCTTTAGAAACAGCCTTTATAACTTCTTGTCCCATCCGGCCATAAGCACCACACACTATTACTCTAATCATACCCTTTACCTCCTACCAGTATGGCCAAAGCCTCCATTATTTCTTTCCGTAACAGAGAGTTCTTCAACTTCTAATATCTCAGCATGAACAATTGGAATTATAACTAATTGAGCAATCCTGTCTCCAATATTTACCCTAAATGGTTCACTTCCAAGATTCATGAGTATAACCTTTATCTCGCCCCTATAGTCGCTATCTATCGTTCCAGGGCTATTCAATACAAAAACCCCATAATCTTTGGCAAGTCCACTTCTAGATCTAATTTGTCCTTCATAACCTTGAGGAATCTCAACTGCTATACCAGTAGCTATCATCTCCCACTTTCCTGGAGGAATTATCTTTTCCTCTGATGAATAAAGGTCAAAACAAGAAGACAATCTAGGCATATAAGTAGGAATCGAACTATTAGTATTCAGTAT
>JAOACC010000058.1 GCA_026418035.1 bacterium | reverse complement strand
AATTACGCCAGGTAAAAATTCTGGGATTTGTAACTCTTTTGGTGTCCATACCTGCTCTTGCATAACATTAGAGTGGAACCATTCATTAAGTCTAGCAGGAACTCCTGGAGGAATATTCCTAAATCTCTTTGTAATACCAGTATTATAAATTCCCTCAATAAGTCCAATGGTATATAAATTACTAGTCCATAGACGCTGTATCTCACTGAAGGATTTTTGTCTCTCCTCATATGTCCTTTGATACTTTAATGCCTCTAGCAACTCGATTATCCTCTTTTCAAATGGAAGAAGCTCTCTCTTACCACCAGGGCCAGCTCTATGCCAGTTAGGACTAGAAGGAGTTATTGGGCCAAGGCCAGTTAGAGACGTATACGGTGAAGCCAAGAAGTCTCCTCTAGTTATATTCATCTCAAATTCTCCTGCGGTATCTAACGCCTGCCCTACTGTAGCTTTATAGATCTTTGGAACTAGCCTAATTCCTACCTTCTGGAACATAGGGACTAGTGCATCTGCAAGGTCTACACATGCGGTTTGATCTTCATGAACCTTAGCTACAATTGTAAGATTCTGTCCCTTTAATGGTCCAGATGTCCAGTTTAGTATACCATCCTTGTCAGTGTCTTTGAAACCAAGCTTTGCTAAAATATCTTTTGCCTCTTTTATATTATAACTATAGGAGACTACAGCCTTAGGATCATAGTAATCTGCACCAGATGGGAATCCGCTAGGAAGAGGTCTTAACATAGGACCAGGGACTAAAGCCTTAGCAAGACCTGCCCTATCTATAGCATAAGAGATTGCCTTTCTAAACTCAAGGTTTCTGAAAAGTTTTCTCATCTCTCTATCTCTATCATTCTTTACCCCTTGATATAGAGACAGATTAAGTTCTAAATGGAATACTAAGGTCCATCTACCCTGTATTATCTTGAACGGGGCATCTTCCCTTCTTGCTTGCTCATTTATAAAGGTGAACAATCCTGGTGTCTCTAGATGGGTCTGATCGCAAGTTCCAGCTATCATATCTAGGTCTCTTACCGTACCAGATCTTGCCTTCGTAAAAGAGAACTCACCTATATAAGGGAGTTGCTTTCCTGTTTCATCAACTTTCCAGTAGTAAGGATTCCTCTTCATTATAAGAGCTTTATCTTCTTCAAAATACACTGGGACCCAAGGACCCATAACTACAGGTGGAAGTTTATTGGGAGGTAAACAGTTAATAAAACTCTCATAAGTAGCATTTGGATTATATTTTGGATGATATTGTTTCAAAACATGTGCTGGGGCAACTGAGAAGTTTAGATATCCCATATACCAGAGCAAATATACCGGGAATGGCTTACCAAAGTGCCATCTAATGGTATAGTCGTCTACTTTTTCTAACTCAGTAACCTTGCCTCCAACAGTCCAGGTTCCAACATTTTGCCAGCTTGGGACCTTCGGGTCTAAGATGCAATCGTAGTATGTGAATAATACATCATCTGCTGTAAAAGGCTCTCCATCAGACCATTTGGCTCCTTCTATAAGATACATAGTTAGAGTTTTTCCATCCTTTGACCATTCCCATTTTTTAGCTAGATTTGGTCCAGGTTCTCCCGTCTTTAATCTCCAAGCCATACCAGTATTCACAAGAGCTTCTTGCATACACTCTTCGATACCAAACCATCCGCCTACTACACCTGCTGCCCAGTTCCAACCGGCTGTAGGAACAGCAGACACCGTTCTCCAGACATCTCCATAGACGCCAGGTCCGTCTGCCATAGCCTTACTCATTAATACTGCTGGCTCCTTAGGTAATCTTTTTTCTACCGGTGGGAGTTCACCTCTTTTTACCGCTTCTGCTAGTTCTGGAGCTTCGCTGTACTTAGGAAGCGCCTTATATTGAATGATGTCACTTACGTTCCAACGATGGAAATCACTCTTTGCCTCTTGAGAATCGACAATAGGAGCCATACAGACTAGCAATAAACACAAAACCGTTATAAAAGATATTATTTTTTTCATTTTTTAAACCTCCTCCTTTATAAAACTACTTTATAACCCTTCTCTCTTTTGGGTTGACTTGACAGGAAAATCTTACTTATAAGTTATATCTTCACTCTTTAATATATCTCTCTTATCACCTCCTAACCTAATATTAATTCAACTACTATATTATAATTACTCAAAATTATTATTTCAAGGTTACATTTTAGTTTCCTTCGATATTGAGAAGATGAAGTGTTCGTGGTAAAATCTTCGCAAGATGCTGTTTAATAAATTGTAATAATGGTAAATGAGGAAGTTTACAGGTTAAATAAAGATATCCTTTCGGATTGGGCTAGTAGAGGTTGGATAGATGAAAAGACTGCTCCTTATATTGATAACCTATTAGATGCTATAGAAACTCATCTTTCCAATCTAGGTTTACTTAAAGATTATTTCGGTATAAAAGCTGAGGTAGACTATAATAGAAATATTGATCTAAAAGTTATAAAAGTAAAGACTAGCGCCCCTGTAATCAATTTTATTGGATATCTACTGGATACTGGGTCAGGATGGATCTTACTATCACTACATAAGAAGAATAAGTTCGTTGGACTATTTAATCTTTATGGATATCTGGATGATTATCTAAAGGAAAAAGGCAGTAGATTTAATAAAGAAGTCTTTATTGACCTTCTTTTTCAATTTAAGAATTGGGTTATAGAGATAGATGATCTATTTATCCAACTGTGGAAATCTGGGAAAAAACAAGACAGTATCTTTAGGGTGGTTCTCGATGAACTTATGAGTAATCTTGATGCATCAATTCCAGATAGGCCGTCAACACCAAAAGCTATGGACCTGGTATATTTAATCATGGATGCAATAAGTCACTTTTTGGCACGTCTAGAGAATGTCTTTAGTAGATTTTTGGGTCTACTTTTACCAGAAGGGATGCTGGGAATAGAAACCTGGTGGAAAGGTTTTAAGGTAGTATCATATGAGATTAGGGATGTAGTGCTATGGTCTAGAAAGTTTCTCTCTAAGATACTTGAATTGCTAAATTATTTAATCTTACAAAATAGGGCTAATGTAGATTATCATTTGGTATTAGAAAGCTGTAGAGAACAGCTGAAGCTTATATCTGGAATAGTCTATCCTCAGGCCTATGCTAGAGATAGTAGTAATGATTATAACTTTAAATTTAAAATTAATGAGAGAGGACTATTTGCACCAGTATGGACTTATCCGCCATCTTGGAGTAAAGATTTTTGTCAGATATCTAATTTGTATGACCTGGTTCTAGACTCCAATGAGGATGGCATATGTTATCTAGATATCATACTAAATCCGAATAGTTTTGAGGTCTTAGAGAAGAAATATAAAGAGTTAGGTTTTGAGTTATATGAAGACAACAAACCATTGATTGAAGATTACATCAAGAAAGTAAAAGAAGGTGCTATATCCTCTTCTTTTTGGGATAATTTTAATAGAATGGGGTCTTTGATCGCTGTAAAAGATGCTACAGATATGTATGAGAAAGACACCTATGGGGATCCATTTTCTAGAATGGCAGATGGTATTTTGTTTGGTAGAAATATTATAAGAAGACTAAAAAAGATATTCTAAGATGAATAGAACGCTTCTAGTAAAAGCTGATATAGATAGACTACTAAAAACTCTGTATAGAAGTGTAGAGTTTAGATTACTAAAAAGTTCTGAAGTAGAACCTTTTCTAGAAAGGGTTATAGTAAGGCTGAAAAGCGAGTATCCTGCTAGTATAGATAGGATAATAGATGAACATATAGAAGCTTTAGGACAAAAGGCTAAAGAGTTTTTCAGTGATACCTTTATAGAGAAGATGAACAAAGATCTAGATGAATTTTTAGCATTGGTAGAAAATGGAAGGATAGATGAAAAGGAGCTAATAGCAAAACTCTCTGCGTTTACAGTTTACTATACCTTTTCCCTAGTATATATCTACTATCTCATTCTGCTAGTAGAAAACATAGAGAGACAGAAGGGTATAGACCTAAGTAAGGTAAGTGGCATTAGTCTAAGTATAGATGATAACATAGCTCTGTGGATAGAGTATCTCTATGATTTTCTAAATGATAGATTTACTTATAATAAACCCATTCAGGTAAAAGAGATAGAAAAGAATGGAATATTAATCTTTCTTGAGATGTTTCTATTAGCCTTTTTAAACTGAGGGTCTACCAAAAAACTAGTGTAAAAATTTTAGATCCTTTAGTTGTATCCTCCTTATTCACTGGAAGAGATATCAAGGTAACCCGATATTAAGGGTAACTGAGAATAGCTGGGATAGCAAGTTCGCATCAGACCCATATGTTGTCAGAGATGGAGATTTATGGGTTATGTTTTATTACTGTGGCCTCTTCTAGCCCTCTAGAGGGGTGAAAGAGAAAGAGATATAATATAATAAAGTTCTAAAATAAAAAGGTTTCCTATGAGTAGAAAAAATAAGACGTAGGAGGTGATTTAGAAGACGCAAGTTTTTGTGAGATTTATAACCTTAAAAAAGTCTTTGATGTAAGTTTAAATGTAAGTTTAAAGACTTTATAGAGATTATTTAGAAAGGAGGAGATGAGAGCATGAGGAATTTATTGAAAATCTTTTTATCTCTTATTGTTGTAACAGGACTAGTTCTAGTTTTTTATAATTCTTCTTTTTCACAGGAAAGAGTTTCACCTAATAGTTACAATCTAACTGACTATGAAAAGCTCACTGGTAAAAAGATTACTAAATTCAAAGAAGCACCAATGCTTGCAGAACTAGTTAAGCAAGGTAAACTTCCGCCTGTAGAACAGAGACTGCCTAAAGAACCATTAGTGGTTAAGGTAGTAGAAGAGATTGGGCAATATGGTGGGACTTGGAGGAGAGCATGGCTTGGACCTGCAGATGGAGCTGGTGTCGATAGGCTCCTAATGGAACCTTTACTCAGATACGATTCAAGTTACAAGAAGGTCCCGCAGTTGGCTAAGAGCTGGAAGGTCTCAAGAGATGGAAAGGTTTTTACGTTTTATTTACGTGAAGGGGTAAAATGGTCAGATGGGATTCCATTTACAGCGGAAGATGTAATATTTTATTATGAGGATATATTACTGAATAAAGAACTTACTCCAGTTATTCCTGATTGGATGCAGATAGATGGAACAATTGGAAAAGTAGAAAAAATAGACGACTACACAGTAAGGTTTGTATTTGAAAAGCCTTATGGATTCTTTATAGAGCAGTTTAGTCAGATAGGTGGCAAAGAATTTTATGCTCCTAAACATTATCTAAAGCAATTTCACCCTAAATATACTCCAAAAGAAAAGCTTGACTCTATAGTGAAAGAATCCGGGTTTCAAGCTTGGTATCAATTATTTTCTCAAAAGATGGACCAACGCCTTAACCCTGATAGACCTACCTTAAGAGCATGGAAACTTAAGACGTCTGCCACCGCACCTTTAGTAATATATGAGCGAAATCCTTTCTACTGGAAGATAGATCCAGAAGGGAATCAATTACCATATATAGACAGAATTCAGATGTCTTTAATGGAAAACAAGGATATGATTAATCTAAAAGCTATGACGGGAGAGTTAGACTTTCAGCATAGACACATTATTGCCAGAAATTATACCTTGTTTAAAGAAAACGAGAAGAAAGGAGATTATAGAGTATTAAGGTGGAAAGGTTGTGAAGGAGCTAATTTCCACTTTATGTTTAACCAGAATTATTCTAAAGACCCTGTTCTCCTACAGTTCTTGAGAAACGATAAGTTTAGAAAGGCTTTATCTTTAGCTATAAATAGGGAAGAAATAAATCAGATATGTTTCCTAGGACTAGGAAAACCGAGACAGTTCTCTATAATTTCAGGACTTCCATATTACGACTCCGAATGGGAAAAGTTATATGCAGAATATGATCCTAAAAGAGCAAATGAATTATTAGATCAGATTGGACTTAGAAAGAGAGATAAAGATGGCTTTAGACTAAGGCCTGATGGTAAAGTATTCTCTATCACTTTAGACGCTACACCTTGGTCTGGAGTAGAAGCTGATGTGTTAGAGCTAGTGAAGAAATACTGGGAAGCAATAGGAATAAAAGTATACATAAATATAATTGAACGTTCACTCTATAATACAAGAGTTCAAGCTAATGAAGTAGCTCTCCCCGTATGGAGTTGCAATGGAAACTTTTATGGAGCTCTTAGAAGACTAGTACCTGTATACATAGGTATTGATACTTGGGCAAATGAATATACTAGATGGTATCTTACAGGAGGGAAATCTGGAGAGAGACCTGATAGGGATATAGCAAGACTTTTTGAACTTTATAATAAACTCTTAGCTACAGCAAATGAGAAAGAAAGGGATGCCATAGCTAAAGCTATTATTAACCTGCATAAGAAGAATCTTTGGTTTGTAGGAATAGTGGGAGAGGTTATGGAATTAGCCATAGTAAAGAACAACTTTAGAAATGTACCAGAGACTCTTCTATGTGACTGGTTCCTCTATTGGCCTAGGAACGCAGAACCAGAGCAGTTCTTTATAAAACAATAGTTCGACATCCCTCAAAACCTGATCTGTAATCATTTTTAAAAAGAAAAACTCCTTTCTGGTTAGAACTGGTATACTATAAATAAAAACCTAACCAGAAAGGAGTAATCTTTTATGATAATAAATATTATACAAAATTTACCTATGCATAAAAAGAGTAGGTAGATG
>JAOACC010000154.1 GCA_026418035.1 bacterium | reverse complement strand
GTGGGCTCGGAGATGTGTATAAGAGACAGTATCTAGAGAGATAGACATATTTATTATCTGGAGCCTTAAAGAAGACGTTACTCTGTATAAGTGGTAAAGGGTCCTTAAATATGGCCTCTCTTATTAGTGTCTCCCCTTGGTGAACCGACCAGGGAGCTATAAACTCACTTATACCAAAATTTCCTATACTTACTACTATTCCAAATATTATAACGGGTAAGAATATCCTAGTTAACCTTATTCCACCTATCCTAAGAGCAGTAATCTCCCCTTCTCTAGCCAATCTGTTCAAACCAAGTAAGGTGGCAAACAAAGCAGAGATAGGGAAACTTATTGTTAATACTCCTGGTAATTCATAGAATAGTATCTTTATTATATTTAGTAGAGGAACCCCTCTATTTATAAACAGATCAACCAGATTAAAGAGAAGGCTAGCTGATAGTATAAGTGAAAAACCAAGTACCCCAAATAGAAATGGCGATGATACCTCTTTTAATAAATAAGCATCTAATATCTTCATAAGAACATTATACTACACCAAGCTTACTTTTTAGAACTAGCAAGAAAAACCTAGGTATAAAAGACAACCTCTTTACACGCTTAGGGTCTTTTAAAACTCTATAAAACCATTCTAAACCTATAACCTGCATCCAATAGGGTGCCCTAGGAATATTACCGCTAATTACATCAAAACTTCCACCTACTCCTATTGCCAACCTTACTGATAGATCTCTATGCCTATTTATCCAAATTTCCTGCTTAGGCATACCTAAGCCTACCACTAAAAAGTCTGGCTTAAGAGAATTTATCTCTTCTACTATTTTTGCCTCTTCTTCTATATCAAAATATCCATTATGGAATCCTAGGATCCTTATCCCAGGGAATATATCCTCCAATCTTTTCTTGGCAGATACAATGGTATCCTCTTTAGCCCCAAGAAGGTATACAGAATAACCCTTTTCTTTACACAGACTAAGTATATCCAAAAGTAGGTCTATACCTGCTACCCTCTCTTTTATAGCTCCTCCTAAAAATCTTACTGCCCTAACCAGCCAACTCCCATCAGCCACTACTAGATCTGCTCCATTTACAACAGAGCTAAAAATTTTATTATCTTGGGCTATAACTACCCCCTCTGGATTTAAAGTAACAATATAGTGAAATCTATCCTCTTTAAAGAATCTCTCTATATGTCTAACTGCTTCTTCCCTATTAACATCATCTATCCTTAAACCAAACATCATATAGCTCATACAGTGGTCTAAAGGTCTCCTCTTTATCAAGAATTCCATCCTTGAACTTCAATATATCTGAAATTACAGTATCTCTATTCTCCCAAGAGAGAGAAAGTATATTTTCAATATCATTTAGGTTACTCTTTATATCTAAAGAGTAAGCATTAGGGAAATGAGAGATAAAAGACTTCACCTTGGGGTCATAAGTGATACCTAAGAATGGTATATCTAAAAGGGCAGAAAGGATTAGAGGATGAAGTCTCATACTGACAATAAACTTAAAGGAGGACATAGTAGAGAATACAGAATACGGATCCTCCCATAATATTAAACTACAATTAAGCTCCCTAGCAAATCTCTCAGATATACTTCTATCTTCTAGCTTATGGGTAACTAGTATAGCCACATCCAAATTATATCTATTCTTAAACCTAACTATTGCTTTTAGAAAGTCATCCTTTTTAAAATTGGGAAATTCTCTTACCGATATAAGGACATCTCTCTTCTTTTCTGTTAAAGTCTTCCTAAATTTCTCTAAATCTAGATATAAGACCAGGTCCTTACCAAGGTAATACCTTGGTTTACAGATGCCAAATTCCTCTAAAATACTTAAAGAGTCTCTATCCCTAACACTTATAGAATAAACAAGATTAAGAATCCGCAAAAGCTTCCTTCCTAAAACAGTTCCAATAGGGCCAATACCTTGAGAAATCATTATTACTGGTTTTTTCATAGTAGAAGAAAGCAAAATAATCCCTAGATAATAGAGTAAGCTCCTTATACTCGTCACATCCTGAAGAATACTCCCACCGGCAAAACATATCCCATCAGCCATTCTTATAGCATTGATAAGACTACTCCTTGGTATCACCTTAGCACCATAAACTTCAGACAAGGGTTTACCATAAAAAACTATTGGCTCTATATCTGGTAGATTCCTTCTAAGATAGTCTAAAAGGGAGATAAGGAGTAACTCATCCCCCAAATTGTCAAAACCAAAATATCCAATCAATAAAAGTCTCTTCACATTAATTAAAGCGCCTCTTTATAAAGTCTAAGGACATCTTCTCTACTTACTGGTCTAGGGTTGTTAAAGGTGCTAGCATTATTAAGAACCTGTTCTACTAAAGGAGAAAAGTCTATATCCTCTTTTATAAGTTGAGATATCCTAGTAGGCAGGTTCACTCTTTCAAGAAGTTCAGATATCCTATCCCAAGGGTCCTTACCAAAAACTTTCCTCAGGACATCTAATTTATCCCCAATATTTGGAGCATTAAATCTAACTACATGTGGTAATAGTATTCCATTGGATACCCCGTGAGGGATATGGAAGAAAGCTCCTAGGGGCCTTGACATAGCATGGACCAAGACAACAGAAGAATTATTAAAAGACATACCAGCCCAGAAAGAGGCATAAGAGACCCTTTCTCTTGCAGAAGGACTACCAGTGTTAACAGATTCTTCTAGATATCTATTTATAAAATCTATCGCAGATAGAGCCAACATATCGGTGGTAAGTGTAGATCTATTAGACATAAAAGATTCTACAGCATGAGAGAGGGCATCTATACCACTACTTGCAGCTACACCGGAGGGCATAGAATATGTTAAAGAGGGGTCAACTATAGCCACTTTGGGGACTATTCCAGGACCTCTTACTACAAATTTTTCCTTTATCATTGGGTCTGTAAAGACAGCAAATCTTGTCACTTCACTACCAGTTCCAGCTGTTGTAGGGATATTTATTACCGGTAAAGATTCCTTTATCTCTTTACCCTTTAATTCTGTGATAGATCTCCCACTTTTTAGACAGACCGCTATCCCTTTAGCTACATCCATAGGGCTTCCACCACCAATTCCTATTATTACATCCGCATCAAAAGACCTAGCAATTTCAATCCCTCTTTCAATATCCCCTACCTCTGGTTCAGGATTAACCTCTCCAAAAATTTCTGGGGTTAAACCCTGCTTTTTAAGTGAATTTATAGCCCTATCTAAGGCACCACTCTTTTTAGCAGAAGTCTTACCACAAACTATAAGAGGTCTTGAGCCAAGTTTTTTAGCCTCTTCGCCTAAGGAATCGATGCTATCAATTCCATAGATAATAACTTGAGGTAGCTCCAAGTATCTCATATCTATTCCCTCCTAAAGTTTACTATTAAAAACAGATCATTAGGCATATCAATGGTTTGGGACTATTATAACATAGGATTTATCTACAATAAGAAATGCTTATACACTAGAGAATCAAATGGCGCGCCTGAGAGGACTCGAACCCCCAACAAGCGGATCCGAAGTCCGCTGCTCTATCCAATTGAGCTACAGGCGCAAAGAATGGGGTGAATGAGGGGACTCGAACCCCCAACATCTGGATCCACAGTCCAGCGCTCTAACCAATTGAGCTACATTCACCAATGGCGCGCCCAGCAGGACTCGAACCCGCGACCCACAGATTAGAAGTCTGTTGCTCTATCCACCTGAGCTATGGGCGCACTGGTCGGGGCGAAAGGATTTGAACCTTCAACCTCTTGGTCCCAAACCAAGCGCGCTAGCCAAGTTGCGCCACGCCCCGAACCTATAAATAGTATACCAAAATTTTTGCCAAAAT
>JAOACC010000110.1 GCA_026418035.1 bacterium | reverse complement strand
TTTAATCTTTCTCTTTTTTCAATGGTAATAGCTAGCATATCAATTGATTCACTATTAGCATACTTTTGATAGATCTCTTTAGCTGTCAGAGACAATTCTTGTTCTATACAGATCTTCGATACCCCAAGAAATTTTAATCTTTTTAGTTCTTCTATGGAAATATTGGGGTTTTTACGGATAGAAAGTGGAATTTTTATCGCTTTTTTTATACGTTCAAGGCTTTCGATGTCGCTATAAGATTTTATAGCTATTTCTAACACATCTATTCCAGTATCTGCTATAAATGAGGCGGCTAAATCTGGAACCGTTACTTCATAAGTATTTTCTATCCTAGAAACAATTTTCCCCTCTACAGAAATCCCTGCAGCCCTTGCAAATTCTACAACAGTAGATGTCAAACTAACATTTTCTTCATAGGATAAGTTTGACCCATCAACCATCACTGATGTAAAACCAATACTTATTGCCCTCCATGCATCTCTTAGGTCTATTGCCCTATCTAAATGAAGCACCACCGGGGTATCACAGTAGTCTGCAAGAGACCTATATACACCTACTATACTTCTTCCTCTTAGAAGACTTAAAACTTTCGGAGTACAGGCTACAATGACAGGCACATTTAATTCATACCCTGCTTCTATGACTCCCACTATGTCCTCTAATGAATTTATGTTAAATTGTAGTATCGATTTATGCTCTATATATGCCTTAGTAAGTATATCTCTAAGTGTTACTTCCATCCCTTGTCTCTTTTAATAGACTTAGTATAGCCATTCTGATAAATACACCATTTGTTACCTGTCTTTCCACTAAAGATATCTCTGAGTATAGTATATCCTCAGTCATCTCTATTCCAACATTTACAGGCCCTGGATGTAAGACTATTAGATCTGGTTTACCTCTCTTAACCCTCTCTCTGTTAATCTGGTATCTCTTTACGTATTCTTCTACAGAGATATGCATCTTTTCCATTCTTTCTCTTTGGATTCTTAATCCCATAAGAATATCTGTATCTTTTATAACATCGTCAAGTGAGTAACTTATCTCAACTCCAAATTTCTCAAAATCTTTAGGGAGAAATTCTGGAGGACCTACTAAGGTTATATCCGCTCCTAATTTTTTTAAAAGCCATATATTAGACCTAGCTACTCTACTGTGAATTATATCTCCGACGATCACTAACTTTTTCCCTTCTATATTTTCTTTTGCCTCTATTATTGTCATTGCGTCTAGGAGTGCTTGAGTGGGGTGTCCTCTTGTCCCATCTCCTGCATTTATTATTGATGCGGAGACCTTCTCAGCTATCTGGTAGGGGAATCCGGATTCTCTATGCCTTATTACGAAATAATTTACTCCCATAACTTGAAGGGTCCTAACTGTATTTAAAGCAGATTCTCCTTTGACTAGACTACTACCAGTAGTATCCATAGATATCACTATGGCTCCAAGCCTTCTCCCTGCAATCTCAAAAGAATTCCTAGTTCTAGTACTAGGTTCAAAGAACAGTAGAGAGACAACTTCACCGGTAAGCGGAAGATTTTTAATCCCACCTTCTTTAAACTTGAAAGCGGTATTTATTATTAGCAGTATCTCTTCCTTTGTAAGTAGATCAGTATCTAAAAGGTCCTTACTCTTTAGCCTTTCCATAATGGATCACCTCACCTTTCTGGGGCGATCCGGCAAAACCTTTTCGGACTCACCGGACCGATTAAAAGGTCAAAGGTATGATATCAGAAAATAGAACAAAAGTCAAACATATAAATTTTGTGCTAAACTACAGTTAAAGTATATTTAAAAAGGAGGTTTACTGTGATGTTAGCAGCAGTCTTAGAGGGTATTAGACGTATGGTATTAAAAGAGCTCCCTAAACCTACTATAAAGAAAAATGAGGTTCTGGTTAGGGTAAAAGCTTGTGGTATCTGTCAAACAGATTATTCTGCTTATACTGGTAGAAGGACTAACTGGACTCCACCTATGATACTTGGTCATGAGATCTCTGGAGTAATAGAAGAGATTGGGGATGAGGTTGAAAACTGGAAACCTGGCGATGAAGTAATAGTAAGTCCCGTTATCTCCTGCGGAGAGTGTGATAATTGTAGATTGGGTCTTGCTCACTACTGCAGAAATGGTAAAGTTATTGGTGGGGAAGGGCAAAAGGTTGTTCTACCTGGAGGTTTTGCAGAATATCTAGCAGTTCCTACTAGTGTTCTGTATAAAAAACCTAAGAATGTCTCTTTTGATTCAGCAGCCCTTACCGAGCCTTTAGCCGGCTCTTATAAAGGGATGATAGAGTATTCAAATCTGAGGTTAGGAGAAGATGTTGTTATTATCGGTGCTGGAGCTATGGGGCTTTTACTCCTTGAACTTGCGGTAGCAGGTGGGGCAGGGAACATTATAGTTATAGATGTGGTAGACGAAAGGTTAAAGAAGGCTAAAGAACTTGGAGCAACCCATACAATAAATTCTAAAACTGTGAACCCTAAGGAGATTGTATATGATATTATCCCTAATGGGCCTGACATAGTCTTTGAGTCTGCAGGTGTATTAGAGGCTGCTAGTTTAGCCTTTGAATTAGCTAGAAGAGGGACTAGAGTGAATATGTTTGGAGTTATTATTCCAGGGACTATTCCAGTTTCTCCGGCTGAGATTCATTTTAACGAGA
This sequence comes from bacterium, assembly GCA_026418035.1. Classification (GTDB taxonomy): domain Bacteria; phylum DUMJ01; class DUMJ01; order DUMJ01; family DUMJ01; genus DUMJ01. The sequence goes on along the minus strand of JAOACC010000110.1, from coordinate 16,346 downwards.
CTAGAGTCGATGCCTCTTTCTCTGTTAATCCTAGGGTTATGACTAAAGCAATCTCTCTTTTAGAGAAAGGAAAAGTAGATCCCGGTAAGATAATTACCCATAGATTTCCTCTTACTGAGATAGATAAGGCATTATCCGCTATGGAGTTTCCCGATCGGATAAAGGTAATAATAAATCCTTAAAAAAATTATAGAGCCCCGAGGGGGCTCTATAGGGAGGTGGGTTATGAGAGGTTACCTGGTGTTGGTGTCTTTCGACACTTACAGTATAGAATTATATTGTTAAGAAAATATTAAGAACTTTTTAACCTTTTGTTAAGGTTTTAGAGTAGATAAAACTTCTGAATTCTCTTGACTTGAAGATGTTTTAAAGTTAAAATTCACAGCAATATAGTTATTGGAGGTTAATAATGGTTGGAAGGGCTTGGAAGTTTGGAGACAATATAGATACAGATGTTATTATACCTGCTAGATATTTAGTAACTCAAGATGTCTTAGAATTAGGCAGACATTGTATGGAAGGAATAGCACCAGATTTTTCTTCTAAGGTTTCTAAAGGAGACATCATAGTAGCTGGAAGAAACTTTGGTTGTGGAAGTTCAAGGGAACATGCCCCCCTTGCAATATTAGGGTCAGGAATAAGTGCGGTAATAGCAGTAAGTTTTGCTAGGATATTCTTTAGGAATAGTATCAATGTAGGATTACCAGTCCTTATATGTAAGGATGTAGTGGAAGAATGTGATGAAGGTGATTTATTAGAGATAGATTTAGAGTCTGGAAGGATATATAACAAGACTAAAGATAAAGAATATAGATCAGAATCTTATCCTCCTCAACTCGTAGAGATTATCAAGAGTGGTGGCCTTACAAATTATACAAGGAGGAGATTGGGTATCAATGTTTAAAATAGCTGTTCTTCCAGGGGATGGAATTGGGCCAGAGGTTGTTAATGAGGGGATTAAATTACTTAAGACTTTAGATGACAAATTAAATCTTAATCTAGTTTTTGAAGAGGCACTTATTGGAGGTATAGCAGTTGATAAGTATGGGGCACCGCTTCCTAATGAAACACTAGATATTGCTTTAAGCTCAGATGCAGTTCTCCTTGGTGCGGTTGGAGGTCCTAAGTGGGACAATATAGAGGTATCTAAAAGGCCAGAACAGGCACTCTTAGCGCTGAGAAAGAGTCTTGGGGTCTTTGCGAATATAAGACCTGTAAAGGCTATAAAACCTCTTCTTTCTGCTTCTCCTATAAAATCAGAGATTGTGGATGGTGTAGATCTTATCATCCTTAGAGAACTTACAGGTGGTATATATTTTGGTGAACCTAAGTATAGGGATAAGGAGAAGGCTATTGATACACTGGTATATCATAGATATGAGATAGAGCGTATAACTGATATAGGATTTAAGCTTTCTCTCCCTAGAAGGAAGAAGGTTACTTCTGTTGACAAGGCAAATATATTAGAAAGCTCTAGACTTTGGAGAGAGGTTGTAAATGAGAAGGCAAAAGAATATCCTCAGGTTACAGTAGAACACTTGTATGTAGATAACTGTGCTATGCAATTAATAAGAAGGCCAAAAGACTTTGATATCGTCCTTACAGAGAATATGTTTGGTGATATCTTAAGTGATGAGGCGGGGGCTATTCTTGGCTCTCTAGGTATGTTACCATCTGCTAGTCTTGGAGAAAGATATGCTCTCTATGAGCCTATTCACGGCTCTGCACCAGATATAGCGGGGAAGGGTATAGCTAATCCACTTGCTACAATACTTACTGTTGCGTTACTTTTGAGGTATTCTTTAAAGAGAGAAGACTTGGCTAATATTGTTGAAGTTTCGGTAGAAGAGGTTCTTAAAGAGGGATACCATACTCCCGATATAAATATAGAAGGAGAACTTGTTAATACATCAAGAATGGGAGACCTTGTTGTAAGTAAGGTCTTAAATAATTTAGAGGGTGGTAGAAGATGATATATGTTTATGATACTACGCTTAGGGATGGATCTCAACGTGAAGGGATATCCTTTAGTGTTGAGGATAAGTTGAAGATTACACGTAAACTAGATGAACTTGGAATTCACTATATAGAAGGTGGATGGCCAGGTTCAAATCCAAAGGATGCTGCATATTTTAAAGAGGTCCAAAAGCTTACTCTTAAAAATGCTAAGATTGTAGCTTTTGGAAGTACTAGGAGGGTGGATAAGATAGTTTCAGAAGATACAAATGTAAAGGCTTTATTAGATGCGGATACTCCTAGTATTGCTATCTTTGGTAAGAGTTGGAGTCTTCATGTAAAAGAGGTACTTCATACAACTTTAGAGGAAAATCTAAAGCTTATTGCAGATTCTGTGGGTTACTTAAAGTCTAAAGGGAAAGAAGTGATCTTTGATGCTGAACACTTCTTTGATGGGTTTAAGGATAATCCTCAATATGCCATAGCAACCTTAAAGGTAGCCGAAGAGCAAGGTGCAGATTGGATCGTCCTCTGTGATACGAATGGAGGAAGTCTTCCCAGTTTTGTTTCAGAGGCTATAGATGAGGTAAAAAAATATATAAGAGCACCTTTAGGTATACATGCCCATAATGATAGTGACTTGGCGGTTGCTAATACTATAGTAGCGGTTGAGAAGGGAGTTAAACAAATACAAGGGACGATAAATGGATACGGAGAGAGATGCGGCAATGCAAATCTCTGTTCTTGTATCCCCATTATTCAGCTTAAGTTAAATATGGAGTGCTTACCTGAGGAATCTTTGAGGAAGCTATTTGAGATTTCTCACTATATAGATGATGTAGCTAATAATCCTCCTATGAATTGGCAGCCGTTTGTTGGTGTATATGCCTTCGCCCATAAAGGTGGGGTTCATGTAAATGCAATATTAAAAAACCCTAAGACTTATGAGCATATAAACCCTGAGTTGATTGGTAATAGACGAAGAATTCTTATCTCTGAGCTATCTGGAAGGTCTAATATACTCTACAAGATACAAGAGTTAGGTTTGGATATAGATTTAAATGACTTGAATGTTAGCAATCTCCTAGAAAAGGTGAAGCAGTTAGAGTATCAAGGATATGAATTTGAAAGTGCCGAGGCTAGTTTTGAACTCCTAGTAAAGGAGATGTTAGGTATATATAGTCCCCCATTTGAAGTTCAAGGTTTTAGAGTATTCATAGACAAGATAGATGATAAGATCATATGCGAAGGAACCGTTAAGATAAATGTTAACGGAGTTCTTGAACATACAGCAAGCGAAGGAAATGGTCCTGTAGACGCCTTAGATAAAGCTTTAAGAAAGGCATTAGTAAAATTTTTCCCCCAAATTGCTGAAATAAAGCTTACTGACTATAAGGTAAGGGTTTTAGAAGGGTCTCAAGGGACATCAGCCACGGTAAGAGTTTTGATTGAGTCTACAAATGGTAGGACTACTTGGAGTACGGTAGGGGTATCCTCTAATATCTTAGAGGCAAGTTACCAGGCTCTTGTTGATAGTTTGACCTATGGTCTGAGTCTTACCAATGATTGAGAGATATAGAGAGATTATAGATAAAATAGATAGAGAGATATTAAGACTCCTTAATGAGAGAGCTAAGGTAGTTACCGAGGTAGGCAAGGAGAAGGTCAGGAATAATAAGCCATTTATTGATATCCCCAGAGAAGAGGCTCATATAAGGGACCTTTTATCATCTAATGATGGTCCGCTGTTAGCTGATAGTGTTAAAAGTATATTTAGAGAGATTATCTCTTCTTGTCGTCTCCTAGAGGGAACATTAAAGGTTGCTTTTTTAGGGCCTGAAGGGACATTTACACATCTAGCAGCATTAAAGAGATTTGGTAGGGATGCCTTGTATATTCCAGCTAGAAGTATTCCAGAGGTTTTCTCACTTGTAGAAAAGGGTGAGGTTATCTTAGGTGTTGTCCCAATAGAGAACTCTACTGAAGGAGTGGTAAATTATACACTAGATATGTTTATGACCTCTCCCTTAAATATAATTGGAGAGATAATAATCCCGATATCTCATAATCTTATTGCTAGAGATGATGTGTTAGAGATAAAGAAGATCTATTCTCATCCTCAGGCATTTGGGCAGTGCAAGGTCTATCTAGAGAAAAACTTTCCTGGTATAGACTTAATAGAAACAAATAGCACTGCTAAGGCTGTAGAGATGGCAAGCAAGGATAATGAAAGTGCAGCTATTGGTTCAGAAATAGCGGCGGAAAAGTTCAACCTTAAGGTTATTGCCTCTAGGATTGAAGATGACCCTAACAATCGTACTAGATTTCTGATAATAGGAAAGAACAATGAAAATAGATCTAGTGGTAAGGATAAGACAATGGTTATGTTTTCTACAGCACATAAACCAGGTGCCTTATTCAATGCCCTTAGGTGTTTTGCTGAAAATAGTGTAAATCTCACTATGATACAGTCACGTCCATCTAGAGAAGTCCTTTGGGAATTTGTCTTTTTTGTTGAGTTTCAGGGACACAGAGAGGAAGAACATGTTAAGAAGGCTTTAGATGCTTTAAGAGAAGTTGTTTGGTCCTATAGGATAATAGGGTCGTATCCAGAAGACGAATCTTTATGAGAAGGATAAAGATAACTTGGGCTAAGCCAGGGGACATACTGGGATATCCTATATTTAGAAAAGATGGGGCTATACTTCTAAATAGCGGAGTAAAGCTAACAGAGAATTATATTCAGCAGCTAAAAGATTTAGGGATTACACATATATACATACAAGATGAGATATCTCAAGATATAATAATTCCGGACCCGATAAGCATAGAAACAAAGATGGAGGCACTTAGGGTTATAGCAGATAACTTTTATAGGAGTTGTAGAGGACTTAAGTTAGATGTAGAATCGGTAAGAAATGTCGTAAACAGTATAGTTGATGAAATTCTTAGTAGTGAACAGATCTTGTTAAACCTCCACGATATTAAGAGTTTTGATAATTATGTATTTTCTCATTCTTTAAGTGTAACCGTAATATCTATTATTGTTGGAAGAAGACTTGGTTATAATGATAGATTTTTGAGAGATCTGGGTATAGGTTGTATGCTACATGATATAGGTAAGTTGGATATTCCTAAAGAGATACTTGATAAGCCTGAAAGTCTTACTCCAGAGGAGTATGAGATAGTAAAGTTTCATACGCATTATGGTTATAGAAGATTAAGGGATCAGAATGGGGACCTTCCTGCCACATCTGCTCATGTGGCTTGGGAGCATCATGAGAGGTACGATGGAAGCGGGTATCCTAGAAGTTTGAGAGGTGAGAAGATACATATATTCTCTAGGATAGCTAGTGTTTCAGATGTATATGATGCTATGACTACAGATAGGGTCTATAGGAAAGCTTATTCTCCGAGTGATGCTATGGAGTTTATTATGGGTGGATCTGGAACTCTATTTGACTATAATATTGTTGGTGCTTTTGTCAAGAGTATAGCTCCATATCCAGTCGGTGATATAGTATTACTTAGTACTGGAGAGACCGCAATAGTGATAGATGTTAATAGAGACTTTCCATTGAGACCTATCGTGAGGGTTCTAAAGGATGATGGATGGGAAGATGTGGATCTAATGAAAAAAACTGATATATCGGTTCTTAAGTCTCTTGAAGAGTAGGCCTATGTGGGTAGCAATCCTAACTATCTTTTCATCTATAGTACTTTTTTTTGTATGGATTCTTTGGACAGAAGTTTTTGGAGCAGGATGGAGCCCTACTCCAATGGAATCGGTAAAGGCAATGTTAAGGTTAGCTGATGTTAATCCTGATGATATTTTATATGATCTAGGAGCTGGCGATGGAAGAATAGTAACTACTGCGGTAAAGGACTTTGGGGCTAAGGCTATAGGTTATGAGATAGATCCCATAAGATTTTTGATGAGTTGGTTCAGGATTATATTTTCTGGTGCCTTAGGTAAGGCAACAGTAAGGTATAAAAACTTCTATAACGCTAATCTGAGAGAAGCTACTGTAGTTACCCTGTTTCTTAGACAGCATACAAATGAAAAACTTAGAGAAAAACTAGAAGAAGAACTTGCTCCTGGAAGTAGAGTAGTTACTTACTATTGGACCTTTGATAAGTGGAAGCCAGTTAAGGTAGATCATAGATTTGAGGTATATCTGTATGTAATAGGTATCTCAAATTATCAATCTTCCTCTAACTTTTTCCCTCCAAGATAGATCCTCTTTACTAGCTTTATATTCTCAATCTTTTTTATCTCTTCTATTATTTCGTCACTTACAGGACTATCTACAGAGAGAATCATCACTGCGTCTCTCTCACTTCTTCCTACCTGCATAAAGCCTATATTTATACTATTTGCACCTAGTATTGTGCCAATCTTTCCTATAATTCCTGGAACATCTACATGCTCGGTAAAAAGCATATAGTTACTAAATGCCACATTCAGATAGTAACCATTATATCTTATAAGCCTTGCCTCTTTATTCTCTAAAAGAGTTCCAGAAACCCTTACTTTATCGTTAAGTCCTACAGTTATAAGATTTTCAAAACCTTCTGTTTCAGAGATTCTCCTCTCAGATACAGATACTCCTCTCTGTTTAGCTATTAAAAATGCGTTCACTATATTTACTGGAACGGTTAACCCTTGCTGTAGAACACCAGCTAATGCACTGGCAGAGATAGGGTTACAATCATACTCTGTTATCTTCCCACTGTATACTATATCCACTTTATTTACAGGCATATTCATTAGTTGAACTGCAAATCTACCTAATAATTCTCCCAGTTTCATAAATGGATATATCTCTGGATTTTTTACTGTGCCTATATTTACTCCATTCTTTACAGGTTCTCCCCTAATTAATCTTAATATATCTTCCACTACTATCTGGGCTACCCTTTCTTGTGCTTCTACAGTAGATGCACCTAAATGAGGTGTTACGATTATTTTACTATTCTTTAAGATCGGTGAATCACTAGGTGGTGGCTCCTTCTCAAAAACATCTATAGCTGCTCCTGCAACTATTCCTTCCTCTATAGCCCATATTAGGTCTTGTTCATTTATAATGCCTCCCCTTGCACAATTTATAATTCTTACTCCACGTTTCATTTTTGAGAATGCTGATTTATCTATAAGATTCCTAGTATCAGATGTTAATGGTGTATGAATAGTAATAAAATCGCTATTAGTATACAGCTCTTCTAGAGACACGGGCTTAATCCCCATCTCAATAATTCTCTCCCTAGATATATAAGGATCGTAACCTATTACCTCCATGCCAAAGCCTAAAGCCCTTTGACTTACCGCTAGCCCAATCCTTCCAAGTCCAATAACTCCCAAAGTCTTTCCATAAAGTTCTACTCCTATAAACTCTTTTCTTTTCCACTCTCCCTTTTTGAGTGAAGCATTAGCATCAGGTATATTTCTTGCCAGTGCTAACATCAAGGCTAACGTGTGTTCACAGGCAGATATGGTGTTTCCTTCGGGGGCATTTACAACAATAATTCCTCTTTCAGTTGCTGAATCTACGTCTATATTGTCTACCCCTACACCTGCCCTCCCAATAATCTTTAGGTTTTCCCCCCCAAGGATAATATCTCTATCTACCTTTGTTTCACTTCTAACTATCAAAGCATCATAATTTGGTATTATCTTTAAAAGTTCCTCTTTACTAAGTCCGGTCTTTACATCTACCTCACAGTACTTAGATAAAATCTCTATACCACCTTTACTTATAGGGTCAGCTATTAATACCCTCATTAAAGACCTCCAGAGCTTTCTTTACACCTAATGTTGGATCTATATTATAACCCATCTCTTTTAATGTCTCTCCAATAATTGATAAGGTCACTATTATGTCTGTATCTAGGATATATCCTATATGTCCAATCCTAAAGATTTTCCCTCTAAGTGCCCCTTGCCCTCCTGCTAATGTTACTCCTCTCTCCTTCACCTTTCTCCTTAGATCATCGGCAGGAATTCCATCTGGAGGATATACACCTGTGACAGCGTTTGATGCAAATTCTTCCTTAGCTAAGAGTTTCAGTCCTAAAGCCTTTATCCCTTCCCGGACTGCCTTGCCTAAAGTCTTATGTCTCTTCCAGGAATTCTCCAGCCCTTCAGAGAGGAGTATATCAAGCGCTGTATCTATCGCAAATACCTGTGAAACAGCAGGAGTAAATGGGGTTTCTCCATTTACTGCTAATCTCTTTGCTTCTCCTAGATCAAAGTAGAATCTTGGCATCTTAGCGGATTTATGTAATTCCCAAGCCCTTTCGCTAACTGCTACAAACGCCAAACCTGGAGGTGTCATCAGTGCCTTTTGTGAAGCAGTTACTACTACATCTAGTTGCCATTCGTCCATTTTTAGCTCTATAGCACCTAGAGAGCTTACTGCATCTACAGCCACTATGGCGTCATATCTATGAGCAACCTCTCCAATTTTGGAAAGGTCATTTGTCACCGCTGTTGATGTTTCATTATGCGTTATAAATACTGCTTTTACCCCTGGGTTTTTCTTTAAGGTATCTTCTAATATCTCAGGTGTCACTCCTTCTCCGACTGGTATATCTATCTTTATAACATCTGCCCCATATACTTGTCCCATCTTAGCCCATCTATCCCCAAATGCTCCTGTTACACAGAAGATAGCCTTATCTCCAGGAGATAAAAAATTAACAACCGCTGACTCCATTCCACCAGAGCCAGATGCAGTCAAAAGTATTACATCACTCGTTGTAAGGTATACCTTTTTCATCTTTTCCGTAACATTCTTGAGGACCTGAGCAAACTCCTTCCCCCTATGATTTATCATAGGAATAGCCATCTTCTTTAATACACTATCAGGAACCGGTGTTGGTCCAGGAATCATAAGAAATTCTTTTATCAACTTGCATCACTCCTTATTAGAAATTTTTAATAGATGATAAAAAGAGAATAAAAGATAGTCAAGGAATACTAGAACAATAAAAAGGGGAACGAATCTTATCCGTTCCCCTTTAGAAATTCCTAAACTACAGGAAGCTCTTTTAGGGCTTCTAGTATTTTTTCTTCTGGATACTCGTAATCTACAAGTTTACCAGCTAAGTATGCCTCATATGCAGACAAGTCAAAATGCCCATGACCGCTAAAGTTGAACAGTATACACTTTTCTTCGCCAGTCTCTCTGCACTTTATCGCCTCGTCTATGACCGCCTTTATAGCATGGGCTGTTTCTGGAGCAGGTATAATTCCCTCAGTTTTGGCAAAGAGGATAGCTGCTTCGAATACAGGATTTTGATTGTAACTTACTGCCTCTACAATACCTTTCTTGGCTAATAATGAAACTATTGGAGCCATACCGTGGTAACGTAATCCACCTGCGTGAAGTCTTGGTGGAATAAATTTATGCCCTAATGTATGCATCATAAGTAGAGGAGTAAGCCCCGCAACATCTCCATAATCGTATCTATACAGTCCCTTGGTAAGACTTGGGCATGCTGAAGGTTCAACCGCAATGAATCTTATATCTTCTCCTTGGAGTCTCCTCCTCACAAAGGGCATAGTAATTCCACCAAAATTGCTTCCTCCTCCTACACATCCAATGACTATATCTGGTTTCTTTTCTCCAGCTATCTGTAATTGTTTTTCAGCCTCTAGTCCTATGATTGTCTGATGCAAAATTACATGATTTAATACGCTACCAAGAGAATAGTTAGCATCGTCGTGCGTAGCAGCATCTTCTACCGCCTCAGAGATAGCTACTCCTAGACTTCCTGGAGAGTCTGGGTCTTCCTGCAATATAGCCCTTCCAGAGTTTGTCAGATTTGTTGGTGAAGGATAGACAGTTGCTCCCCAAGTTTGCATCATAATTTTTCTGTATGGCTTCTGTTCATAACTTACCCTTACCATATAGACAGTGCATTCTAACCCAAAGAGATTACAGGCAAAGGCTAAAGCACTTCCCCATTGACCAGCTCCTGTTTCGGTTGTAAGTCTTTTTATCCCTTCTTTCTTATTAAAGTAAGCCTGTGCAACAGCGGTATTTGGCTTATGACTTCCTGGCGGACTGACACTTTCGTTTTTGTAGTAAATTCTGGCTGGAGTCTTTAAAGCCTTCTCTAGTTCGTAAGCCCTATGAAGTGGAGTTGGCCTCCACATCCTATAGACTTTAAGAAGTTCATCTGGAATCTCGATCCACCTTTCTTGACTAGCTTCTTGCTTTATCAATTCCATAGGAAATATTTTTGCTAGTTCTTCAGGTTTTAACGGCTCTTTTGTTGCTGGATTGATAGGCGGGGGGAGTGGTTCGGGTAAATCTGGTAAGATATTGTACCACCTCTGTGGAATCTCACTTTCTGGCAAAAAAATCTTCTTATCTCTTTCCATCTTTCTCCTCCTTAACTAAACTTTCTCTTCTCATCTTTCTCTAAGCAAGAGAAGATTTTATTGGTTAAGTATATCATAACATCTTATTCAGTTCAACTAAAGAATTTTGTGTGAATTAAGACATAAAGGATACTAGTTAACTAAACTGTAGGGGCAATTTATGAATTGCCCCTACTACTAAAGCGAAAAATATAGATTATGTGGAACTATCGAGTGTTATCTTATTGGATACAGCTGTACAAAGATATTTCTTGTTTCTCCAGGTATTACCTCGTAGTATTGGACAAATGTCTCATATCCAGCCTTGATTACAGTAATTTGGTATCTTCCTGGCTTTAACTTCTCAATCTTAATGGGTGTTCTCCCTTTTCTTTCGCCATTGATATATACCTCCGCGTTAGAGGGACTACTAGCTATATAGAAAGTTCCTTGATAATAGGGAATTGGTTTTAGTGTGGTACTTATCTTGGTAATCTTATTAGGTGTTATATTGACAGTAGTTTCATATGGTTGATATCCAGAGAGTTCTAGTCTGATAGAATGCTTACCTACGGAGACATCACCAGTATATGGTGTATACCCTAGAAATCTTCCATCTATATAGATACCTGCTCCACTTGGGTTACTCTCTACTACAAGTCTTCCTAATGCTTGACTAGGTCCAGGCGGAGGAGGAACTATAACTCCTTCTGAAGCTACATAGAAGATGGCATTTGCTGTTGTCCACTGGGCAGGCTGTGTGGGTGTTGGAACAACCTCTATATTTCTCCTTACCTTGTCTGTAAATACCTCAGGTGCTTCAGGGATTAATGGAAATGGGTCTCTACTTAGGTCTTTTCTATAGCTTTCTAGTATATTGATAGGAGTCTTACTTGCTAGGACATGGATTACCTCTCTTCCATAAGGTGGAGCGATTCTTAAAGTATACTTATCGTTAGATGCTGGAATAGAGTAAACTATATTAGCTTTAAAGAAATTCTCCTGTCGATATCCATTTGGTAATATGAGTCTAACCTCTCCGTTAGCGTTTATATCCCATATGTATACATAGGCATCTTGAGTTAGTTTAAAGTAGATAGTAATAGTCTCTCCAACCTTGTAGCTAGCGTTATTTCCTTTGTCTGGCCAGACTTCAATTCTAAAATCTGTCTGTATCGGCTCAATAATTATCGTCTTTAACTCTGGCTCAGCACTAAAGATTATGCTTGGTAAGAGAAATAAAACCAAAATTAACATTACTAGAAGCTTTTTACTCATTTTTTATTAACCTCCTATTTTAATAATCCAAGCTCTGCAAAACTGGTATAGTCATTATTATTCCTCCCAAGTATTATGTGGTCAAGAACTCTTATCCCTACAATCTTACATGCCTCAACTACTTGGTTTGTTGTCTCTATGTCATCCCTAGAAGGGGAGGTATCTCCTGAGGGATGATTGTGAACTAGTATTACCGAGGATGCCGACTTTAATGTAACCTCTCTAATTATCTCTTTAGGGTCCACAATGCTTGCATTTATACTACCTTTACTCAGCTCTATATTGTCTATCACCTTGTTTCTATGGTCTAAAAGTATTATATTGAATACTTCCTTGTTCAAATCCCTAAGATATGGAGCATAGTAATCCTTGACGTACATAACCGCATCTTTGGGACCCTTTATCTTTACCCCTAAATCCACCTCCTCTCGATACAATCTTTTCCCAATTTCTAGGGCAGCTTTTATCTCAACCGCCTTAGCTATCCCTATCCCAGGAATAGAGCAGAGTTGAGAGATCTCTGCTCTATCTAAACCCCTAAGTGAGCCAAACTCATTTAGTAAAATCTTTGCCAATTCTTCAGCACTTTTAGAATCGCTTCCTGTTCTAATTATTATTGCTAAAAGTTTTGAAAGGGATAGATTCTCTGGACCATTCTTTACTAAGAGCTCTCTGGGTCTCTCATCCTTTATCCAGTGTTTTATAGGTGTATACTTTTTAACCTTCCTAGCCCTACTTTTTATCTCTTCTCTTATCTTAGTACAATCTTCATAGTTATTTATCTCTAAGATTCTAATGAACTCTTCTTTATCCTCATCAGATAGAAGAGATTCTTTGTCTCTCCAGAAGACCTTTCCCTTTTTACTGTACAGAGGATATATCCTATGAACTGCTAGATATTCTATAACCTCCTCTTTTTTCAACTCTATCTCCAAGATATAAACTAGATTCTAGCTACATTATATCACAACTAATAATAGGGTTTGAGTTTTAAGAATGTTCGTGATAAAATAGAAACTGTTGTTGAATATTTTTAAGGAGGAAAGAATGGAAGATAAATCTACTGAGAGGATTTCTCAGATAGTTACTTCAACAGCCCAGAAAATTGGTGAGACCCTTACTCAACTTGCTCAGAAGATTGGAAAAGAGACTGGAAAGTTAGCTAGGATAGCAACTCTAAAGGCAGAGATTTTTAAATTGCAGAATGATAGAAAGAGTAAACTTGAAGAGTTAGGAGAGAAACTTCTTAAGCTTTATAAAGAAAATGCATTAGCAGTTGTGAATTTGGAATCTTTTAAAGATACGATAGACTCTATACTAAATATAGAGAAAGAGATAGAGCTTAAGAATCTAGAGATAAAGAAGATTCAAGAGGAAGAGAAGATCTCTGATGAGGAAGTCTCTCAGATTCCTATGGGCTAAATTCAACTATTGACAGATTTAGGCAAAAATGATAGTATATTCTGCTGTGATATTGGAGGTGACTTAATGCCAACTATTAATCAGTTAGTCAGATTTGGAAGAGAAAAGGTAAAAACTAAAACTAAGGCTCCAGCTTTAGATGGGTGCCCTCAGAAGAGAGGGGTCTGTATCCGTGTAGGTACTATGACCCCTAAGAAGCCTAATTCTGCTTTGAGAAAGATTGCTAGGGTTAGGCTTTCAAATGGGATGGAGGTAACAGCTTATATCCCTGGAATTGGACATAACCTGCAGGAGCACTCAGTAGTCCTTATAAGAGGGGGAAGAGTCAAGGACCTGCCTGGTATAAGGTATCATATAATTAGAGGGACATTGGATGCAGCAGGGGTAGAGAATAGAAGGCAGGGTCGTTCCAAGTATGGAGCCAAAAAACCAAAGTCTTAGGAGGGTTGTAGATGCCGCGTAAGGGACCTGTACCCAAGAGGGATATACCACCAGACCTTGTGTATCAGAGTAAATTGGTGGCTAAATTTATAAATAAGGTAATGTTGAATGGCAAGAAGACAAAGGCAGAAAAGATTGTTTATACTGCTTTAAAGAATCTAGAGGAGCGATTGGGTAAATCTGGAGCTGAAATCTTAGAGCAGGCTATAGAGAACGTTAGACCTTTAGTAGCTGTTAGACCTAGAAGAGTAGGTGGAGCTACTTATCAGGTTCCTATGGAGGTAGATCCTGATAAAGGATGTGCTATAGCAATGAAGTGGATTATTGAGGCATTTAGAAGTAGAAGTGGAAAGAGTGCTATAGAAAAACTTACTGCTGAACTTTTAGATGCATATAACAAGGTTGGAACCGCTATAAAGAAGCGAGAGGATACTCATAAGATGGCGGAGGCTAACAGGGCATTTTCTCACTACCGATGGTAGGTGAGCTTAAGGTTGGAGGAGAAGGAATTGTTAAAAAAGACTAGAAATATAGGTATAGTGGCACATATAGATGCTGGTAAGACTACCACTACAGAGAGGATACTCTTTTATACAGGTAAGGTCTACAAGATAGGAGAAGTGGACGAAGGCTCTGCTACAATGGACTGGATGGTCCAAGAGAAGGAGCGTGGTATTACTATTACTTCAGCTGTAACCACGTGTTTTTGGAAGGACCATCGGATAAATATTATTGATACACCCGGGCACGTGGATTTTACAGCTGAGGTAGAAAGAGCCCTGAGGGTGCTTGATGGTATAGTTGCAATATTCTGTGGGGTTGCAGGCGTTCAACCTCAATCTGAGACTGTCTGGAGGCAGGCTAATCGATATAGGGTTCCAAGGATAGCATATGTAAATAAGATGGACCGTATGGGGGCAAATTTCTTAAGGGTCGTTAATATGATGAGAGATAGGCTCGATGCTAATGCGGTTCCTATTCAGCTTCCAATAGGAGAAGAGGATAGATTTGTAGGGGTAATAGATCTAATAAGGCTAAAGGCTATCTACTATAAAGATGAGCTAGGCTTGGAGATGGAAGTGACTGATATCCCAGAAGAGTTAAAAGAGTCTGCCTTAAGACAGAGAGAGATCCTTCTAGAGAGCTTAGCAGAGCTAGATGACAACATAATGAGTAAATATCTAGAGGGAGAAGAGATTACTGAAGAGGAGATAATACAAACCATAAGAAGGCTTACTATTGAGAATAGGCTTGTTCCTGTTCTCTGTGGTACTTCATATAAGAATAAAGGGGTTCAGCCCCTCTTAGATGCTATAGTTGATTTCTTACCGAGCCCCTTAGATATACCACCTGTAAAGGGTGTTAATCCTATAACTCAGGCGGAAGAGGAAAGAGAGACATCTTCAGATGCTCCACTTTCTGCTTTGGCTTTTAAGATTATGGCAGATCCATATGTGGGTAAACTCACATATGTGAGGGTTTACTCCGGTAAACTTTTACCCGGGACATATGTATTCAATGTAAATAAGAATAGAAAAGAGAGGATAGCTAGAATCCTTAGGATGCATGCTAATAAGAGAGAAGAGATAGATGTATTAGGTGCTGGTGACCTTGGAGCTTTGGTTGGTCTTAAGGATACAATAACTGGTGAGACACTCTGTGATGAGAAGTATCCTATTCTTCTAGAGCCAATGCATTTCCCTGAGCCTGTTATATCTATAGCTATAGAACCAAAGACAAGAGAAGATGAAGAAAGGTTGCAGTCTGCCCTTAGTAAACTTACAGAAGAGGATCCTACTCTTAAGTGGAAGGTAGATGAAGAGACTGGACAGTCTATCCTCTCTGGTATGGGAGAATTGCATTTAGAGATAATAACCGATAGGTTACAGAGGGAGTTCAACGTAGGAGTAAATGTAGGTAGACCTCAGGTAGCTTATAAAGAGACAATAAGAGATAAGGCGGTAGCAGAGGGAAGATATATAAGACAGACTGGTGGAAGAGGTCAGTATGGTCATGTATGGCTTGAGGTTGAACCATTACCTAGAGGTAAGGGTAGAGAATTTGTCAATAAGATTACCGGAGGAGTTATACCAAAAGAGTTTATTCCTGCGGTAGAAGCAGGTGTTATGGAAGCCTTAGATGGCGGTATATATGCAGGGTATCCGGTTATAGATATAAGGGTAACATTGTTTGATGGTTCTTATCACGAGGTTGACTCTAGTGAGATGGCGTTTAAGATTGCAGCTTCGCAAGCTGTAAAATCTGCAGTGCTTAAGGCTAATCCGTTAATACTTGAGCCGGTAATGAAGGTTGAGATAACCATTCCGGATGTTTACACCGGAGAGGTTATGAGTGATCTTATGGCTAGAAGGGCTCATATTACAGATATGGAATTGGATGGAACGACAAGGATTATAAGGGTATTAGTACCACTTAATGAGATGTTTGGATATGCAACTGATCTTAGGTCATTGACACAGGGAAGAGGAAGTTATACTATGGAATTCTCCCACTATGGAGAAGTTCCTCAAGGAATATTGGAAGGAGGTAAGATAAGTAGGTATGGCTAAACAGAAATTTGAAAGGATTAAGCCACATGTAAATGTGGGGACTATAGGACACGTAGACCATGGTAAGACAACACTAACCGCAGCAATCACTCAGGTGCTAGCAACACTTGGAAGGACACAGCCTAAGGACTTCTACGAGATAGATAACGCACCTGAGGAGAGAGAAAGAGGAATAACAATAAACATCTCCCATGTAGAGTATGAGACTGAGAAGAGGCACTATGCTCATGTAGACTGCCCTGGACATGCAGACTATGTAAAGAACATGATAACGGGTGCAGCACAGATGGATGGGGCAATACTAGTAGTAT
>JAOACC010000059.1 GCA_026418035.1 bacterium | reverse complement strand
CTTTTAGACCTTCTATTCCTTTTTCTCTATACCTTTCTTCCCATTTTCTTACTATTTGTCTGGAGACTCTGAATCTCCTTGCGGTTTCTGATATAGACTTACACTTTTCTAAGTACTCTATAACCTTTAGTCTTATTTTTATTGGATCTTTGCTGTCCTTTATCCTTTCAAAATATGATTCTTCTCCAAATGCGCAAGTTATATTTTCTCTTTTCATATCCTCCTCCTGGTAACTATGTATTGTAATAAGATATTAAGCTTGACAGACAAGTTATATTTTACTATTTTGTATACAAAATACAATACTTTATACAAATAAAGAAGGGAGATTTGGATATGAGTAAATTACCAGGCTATAAAAGAAGAGAGGCTATAAATGCCTATATAATGTTATCACCATGGATTATAGGTTTTATAGCCTTTACAGCAGGTCCAATGATTGCATCAATAGTGATAAGTTTTATGGATTGGCCTCTTCTTCAAGCCCCAAAGTGGATAGGATTATCTAATTATAGGTTTATGTTCAAAGATGAGCTGTTTTGGATTTCCCTCTATAATACGATTTATTATACAGTGATTGGTGTCCCTCTAAGAGTTGTTGCTGCTCTTTGTGTAGCTCTTGCTATGAATCTTAAGCTAAGAGGGATATCTGTATACAGAACTATTTACTACATACCTTCTATTACACCTGCGGTTGCTAGTAGTATTATGTGGTTGTGGATCTTCAATCCCGATTTTGGTTTAGCTAATGCGCTTCTCGGTTACATAGGAATTCATTCTCATATAAGATGGATCTATGATCCAGCTTTATCTAAGCCTTCTCTAATACTCATGAGCCTTTGGGGTATAGGAGGAATGATGATTATCTTACTTGCTGGTCTACAGGGGATCCCTGAGCAACTTTATGAAGCTGCAGAGCTAGATGGAGCAGGTTTGTGGCATAAGTTCTGGCATATAACTCTTCCTATGCTTTCGCCCTCCATATTCTTTGTTACCATAATGCAGGTTATCTCTTCTTTTCAGGTATTTACTCAAGCATATGTTATGACAAGGGGGGGACCAGCAAATAGTACTTTATTTATGGTTTTATATCTCTATCAAAATGGTTTTGAATTCTTTAGAATGGGTTATGCATCTTCCATTGCCTGGGCACTTTTTATGTTTGTATTAGTACTTACAATACTTCAATTTAGAGGGTCAAGATACTGGGTATTCTATGAAGGAGAACTGAGAGGGTGAAGGAAATGAATATGAAGGAGAATAGAAAGATTAAAGAAATTATATGGAAGACTATAGCATACATAGTCATAACAGGTTTTGGTGCACTCCTTATAATCCCATTCTTTTGGGCAGTTAGTACTTCGCTTAAGCCAGCTGGACAGGAGTTCACCTATCCACCTAAATGGATTCCAGAACCATTTGTTTGGGAAAATTATAGAACAGCACTTACTCTACTTCCATTTGCTACATTTCTCAAGAACACATTGATAATAACTGTTCTTGCCACAGTAGGAAGTGTCTTAACCGCATCGCTTGCTGGTTACGCCTTTGCTAGACTGCAATTCCCTGGTAAGAATCTTCTCTTTATGCTTTGTCTATCTACAATGATGTTACCCTACGTGGTTACTCTAGTTCCTACCTTTATACTTTTTAGGTGGCTAGGTTGGGTTGATACTCTATATCCTCTTATTGTGCCTTCCTGGTTCGGGGGAGGAGCCTTCTTTATATTCCTATGCAGACAATTTTTTATGACCCTTCCTCTAGATTATGATGATGCGGCAAAGATAGATGGGGCAAATGAATGGTATATCTATAGTAGAATTATTATGCCACTTTCACAGCCAGTGGTTATAACTATGCTTATCTTCAATTTTGTAAACCACTGGAACGACTTTATGGGACCCCTAGTATACCTTCACTCTATGGAGAAGCGTACTATAGCCATAGGGCTTAGGACATTCTTGACTAGTATGACTGAAAGGTCAGACTGGAACTATCTAATGGCAGCTTCCGTAGCTACTACAATTCCTATACTCGTAGCATTTTTTGTAGCTCAGAAATACTTTATAAGGGGTGTAGTGATGAGCGGATTAGCTGGGAGGTGAGAGATTTAAAAGAGTAGCGAAACTTTTCTCTGAGTTTTTACTTAACTCGGATGAGGTGTCTTTAAGGGGATAAATTATAAAAAACTTTTTAGGAGGGTGAGAGATTTATGAGAAGATTTTTGATTGGTTTGATATGTTTAATGCTAATGCTTTCCTTGTCTGGGATTAGCTTTGCCAAGACAGTATTAAACTGGTTTGCACCTATGACTCCTGGTCCAGAATTAGACCTATGGAAAGGACTTATAGCAGAGTTTGAGAAGAGAAATCCAGATGTAGAGGTAAAGCTTAGTATTGAACCTTGGGGAGATTATTGGCCTAAGATTGCTACAATGTTTGCAGGTGGACAACATCCTGATATGGTTTGGATGCATTATTCAAGATTTAAAGATTATGCAGCTCAAGGAGCATTGAGACCATTAGATGATTATATCAGGAGAGATAAAGCATTTGCTCCTGAGTTGGCTCAAATTCCTGCGGTTCTTAAAAGGATATTCCAGCATGATGGTAAGCAGTATGTATTACCAAAGGACCACGGAGGAATAGCGGTTTGGTACAATATGGATATGTTTGATCAGGCTGGAGTCAAATATCCTTGGCAAGGTTGGACATGGAAAGATTTTCTTACCGCAGCACAAAAACTTACCAAAGACTTTAATGGTGATGGAGTTACTGATCAATGGGGTACGACTGATGTAATGTGGGGTGGAGACCCTGCTACTTGGTGGCATCATGAACAAGGTTGGGCTATGATTAAGTCCTTTGGTGGAGATACCTATAGTGATGACTATAAGTCGGTCTTTATAGATAAACCTGAGACTATAGAGGCAATCCAGTTTATGGCAGACTGTATCAATAAGTATAAAGTAGCTCCAACTGCCGATCAGATAGCAGGATTAGGTCCTCCTTTTAGAATAGGTAAAACCGCAATGTCCTGTTTCCCACATGCAGCTGAAGGTTATTGGATAAGATATGAAAAGAGACCAGTCAAGAGATACGGAGTAGAGTTCTTACCAAAAGGTAAGGGTGGTGTATGGTATGCACTTGGCGCTACAGGATTTGCTATACCAAGTGGAAGTAAATGTCCTGATGTTGCTTGGAGATTTATAAAATATGCCCTATCTAAAGAAGTATCAGAAAAGGTGGCAGAACACTATAGATGGGGTAGTCAAAGGATGGATATGTGGGCTAAGAGGTTTGAACTCCAGGTAGAAAGGGGTATATACATAGAGGAGAATTGGAAGAGGGTTTGGGTAGATGCAGTAATTAATCCAACTAAGACTGGAGTTCATCTTGGCTATGCTAGGATACCTGCAGGTGCTGCAGAGATAAATACCATATTAAGAACGGAATTTGATCCAGTTTACCTTGGTAAGAGAACTGCAGCTGAGGCAGCAAAGGCTGCAAAGCCTAAGATTTTGGAAGTTCTCAAGAAGTTCTATAAGTAGTAAAATACCCCCGGGATAACCCCGGGGGCAAAAATAAAAATTAAGGAGGCAAAGACTATGGCAGTTGATAGAGAAAAGATTTTGGAAAAGTTTGCTCCATTGAGGGTAGCAGATGTGTGTGATGCTATGGATTGGCTTATGTTAAGGAATATTGGCCTAATGTCTAGGGATATAAGACCACTATTTAGGCCAGTGAAAGTATGCGGTATAGCAAAGACAGTGAGATACGTTCCGACGAACAAGATAGTTCCAACAATGAGTCCTGAGGAATATACTAAATTTGTAGAAGATTGGTATGCAAATGTATGTACCTATCCATTTGGAGAGATTATTGAGCCTGGAGATATAATAGTGATAGATGCTCATGATTTGGATGTAGGTTTATTAGGGTCAAACAATTCCCTAGCATATTTTAACAAAGGAGCTAGGGCATTGATAACTGATGGCGGTTGTAGGGATACAGATGAAGTTATAAGAGAAAAGGTTCCGGTATTTTGTAGGTATATATCTAGGACTATGGTACAGGCTAGAATGGAGTTTGAGTCTATGAATAAGCCAATAAACTGTGGTGGAGTTCTAGTAAGACCTGGGGACGTAGTAGTAGGAGATGGAGATGGAGTTGTTGTAGTACCTCAGGAATATGCATTAAAAGTGGCAGATATAGCGCTAAAGGTACTAGAAGAGGATAAGATAGGTCGTAGAAGGCTTTATGAACAGGCTGGATTACCATTAGATGAGACTGTACTTTAAATAATATCTTAGGGGGAAGCTTATGCCAGATGTAAAAATGGGATATAAAAATCTAGAGACACTAGTATATGAAGAGATAAAGTCTATGATATTCCAACAAAAGCTTCCCCCTAATTCCAAAATAATAGAAGAAGAACTTTCTAAACAACTTAACGTAAGTAGAACGCCTGTAAGAACAGCATTAACTGCTTTAGAAAAGGATGGCCTTGTAAAGATAATTCCAAGAAGAGGCGCCTATGTAGTAAGTCTTGAAGTGGAAGATATAGAGGAGATTTATGTGTTAAGAGAGGTCTTGGAGGGGGTAGCAGCTAGATACTCAGCAAAGAATGCTGACGATTCTTTTATTAAAGAATTAGAGAAAGCTCTCAATGACTATGAAATTTCCGTAGAAGACAAAGATTATAATAGCTGTATTAGGCATGATGAGATCTTTCATAATCTTATACATAGCGGGAGCAAAAATAATAGACTTATGGCTCATTTAGAAGTTATAAAGAATCAGATACAACTTCTCAAATTTCGTTCCTCTCATATACCAGGAAGACCCTTAAAATCGTTATCAGAGCATATAGATATCCTCAGTGCAATAAAAGAGGGTAATCCTGAAAAAAGCGAGTTGGCTATGAGGACCCATATAAGGAATGCAAAAGAGGATATACTAAAATTTTATAGAGGAGAGTTAAAATGAAACCAAATGTAATAAAAAGAATTGAAAGAGTTAGTCAAGAATTAATCGAGAAGTTATCTCAGTTTTCTTCAGCTACAGTTTATGAGGCAAATGGACAGAAGGGGGCAATGCTTTCATATATAAAGCCAATAGATGAGAATATGAAGCTTTGTGGTCCTGCTGTTACTGTTTTATCCCGTGCTGGAGATAATCTTATGATCCATAAAGCTATATCTGTGGCACAACCAGGAGATATTCTCGTGGTAAACATTGGGGATTACGAAGAGGCTGGAGCATGGGGAGAAATAGCTACTGTTGCTGCAATAGAGAGAGGGATTAAGGGACTTGTGATAGATGGAGGAGTTAGAGATACCCAAGCTATAAAGGCTTTGGGTTTTCCTGTCTTCTGTAGGTCTGTGTCTATAAAAGCAACTACAAAAAAATTACTAGGCTTTATAAATCATCCAATTGCCTGTGCAGGAGTTATAGTAAACCCTGGTGATGTAATCTTAGGAGATGCGGATGGTGTAGTAGTAATAAAGAGAGAAGAGATAGAGGAAGTTATAAAAAAGGCTGAGGAAAGAGAAAGATTTGAGAGAAGAGTTATAGAAGAACTAAAAAATGGTAAACTTACCCTTGACCTATTGAACTTAAGACAAGTATTAGAAAGAGAGGGGTTAACAGAGGAAGAATGAAAGAGATAGAGTTACAGACGATTTCTAGAATAAATGCAGAACTTCTGAAAGAGTTTTGCTCTAATGTTTTAGCAAAGCTTGGGGTCCCTAAAGACTCCGCCGATATAGTTTCTGATCATCTTGTATGGGCAGACCTCATGGGGATAAGTTCTCACGGAGTAACCCGTTTAGGTATATACGTTAAAAGATTACAGACAGGTTTAGCAAATGCAAAGCCTAATATTCATATTGTTAGAGAAACTCCGTCTATGGCGGTTTTGGATGGAGATAATGGCTTAGGTCAGGTTGTTGGAGTCAAGGCGGTGGAATTGGCTATAGAAAAAGCCAGCAAGGTTGGTGTTGGAGTTGTGGGGGTAAGGCATACTACTCACTTTGGATGTGCAGGATATTATGCATTAAAGGCTATAGAAAAGAATATGATTGGCGTAGTTATGTCAAATGCTCCATCTACTATGGCTCCATGGGGTGCTAGAGTTCCATACCTTGGAACAAATCCGATTGCTTTTGGGGTTCCAACTGCGGAATTTCCTCCGATCCTTCTAGATATGGCTACTAGTATTGTTGCTAGAGGTAAAATAATCCTGGCAGCCAAAGAAGGCAAGACTATCCCTGAAGGTTGGGCAGTAGACCCAGAAGGAGAATTTACGACTAATCCCGAGTCTGCATTAAAAGGTGCAGTATTGCCCTTTGGGGGTCCCAAGGGTTCTGGTATAGCTTTGATGATAGATATATTTAGTGGAATCCTTAGTGGTGCAGAGTTTGGTTCCCATATAGGTTCATTATATGATGATTTCTCTAAACCTCAGAATGTAGGTAACTTTATAATGGTGTTTAATGTAGAAAGTTTTTGTCCAGTTAAGGAGTTTAAGGAGAGGATTGAATTGATGAGGCAAGAGATAAAGAGTTTACCTAAGGCTAAAGGAGTAGAGGAGATATTATTGCCAGGGGAACTTGAGTTTAGAAGATATGTAGAGAATATAAGGAATGGGCTTCAACTCAGCCCAGAGGTTATTAGAGAATTGAGAGAAGTTGGGGAACTATTATCTATTAGTTTTCCTTTAGAGGGAGAAGACTAAAGATGAATAATCTCAATTTTTTATTTAGTATTCCTACGCTTATAGTATTTGGTTGTAATTCCATAGAAGAATTAGGGAAAAGGGTCAAGGAGATTGGAGGGTCTAAGGCAATTTTAGTCACAGACAAGGGAATAGTTAATTCTGGGATTCTAGAGGAAATAAAGACTATTCTTTCAAAAGATGATATAGAGTTTGTCATATTCGACGAAGTAGAGCCAAATCCTTTCGATACAACAATTGAAAGGGGAACAAATGTAGCTATTAAAGAAAGTTGTGATGTGGTTATTGGTATTGGCGGTGGAAGCTCTATGGATTCAGCTAAGGCTATAGCTATGAGAGTAACAAATAGAGACGGATCACTTTTAGATTATGTGGGGATAAATAAAGTTAAAAATATCCCATTACCGATTATAGCAGTCCCTACAACCTCTGGAACTGCTAGTGAGCTTACTATTTTTTCTGTATTAACTAACAGCAGAGACATGACAAAGATAAGTATAGGAAGTGATTTATTAACCCCTAAGATAGCTATATGTGATCCAATACTTACAGTTTCTATGCCACCAAATGTAACTGCTACGACTGGGATGGATGCCTTGACACATGCAGTTGAATCTTATGTAACTACAGTTTCTACTCCAGTCACAAAGGCTTTGGCTTTAGAGAGCATAAGACTCATATCTATTAATCTAAGAAGGGCGGTATCGAGAGGGGAAGACCTACAGGCAAGGAGTAATATGCTTCTTGCTAGCCTGTTAGCAGGGATGGCATTTAGACATACTAGACTAGGAATTGCTCACGCATTAGCTATGCCCTTAGGTAGTTGGGATATAAGACTTCCACATGGATTAGCTAATGCTTTAGTTCTTCCTTATGTAATGGAGTTTAACTTGCCTGGAAATCTTGAAGGATATGCAGAGATTGCCATTGCTATGGGAGAGTCACCAGGAAGTACCATAAGAGAAACCGCTTTAAAGTCTGTTAAGGCAGTAAAAGAACTGATAAAAGATATTGGTTTACCTAGAAATTTAAAGTCAGTTGGGGTAAAGAAAGAGGACTTTGATAGAATTGCTGAAGAGGCTATGAAGAGTGGGAATTTGGCTGTTAACCCAAGAGTTTGCAGAAAAGAAGACCTTATATCTATACTAGAAGCTAGTTACGAAGGAGAGTGATAAGATGGAGATTGTTGGCTTTATAGGCTTAGGAGCTATGGGGCTTCCTATGGCTAGAAATATAATCAAGAAGGGATTTCCCTTGGTGATTATGCCTCATAGAAATATGGAACCTGTAAATATATTACAAGGGCTTGGAGCAAAGGTTGTAAAAACACCGAAAGAAGTTGCTCAAGAATCTAATGTAGTAATCACTATGCTTCCAAGCTCTAAAGAAGTCGAAGAAGTAATACTTGGTGAAAATGGAGTAATTGAAGGAATAAAACCTGGCAGTGTTGTTATAGATATGGGAACAAGTATGCCACAATCTACTGTTATGATAGCGGAGAGGCTTAAAGGAAAAGGTATAGAGATGCTTGATGCCCCAGTAAGTAGAGGGGTTAAAGGAGCAGAAGAGGGTAACCTATGTATAATGGTTGGAGGAAAGAAAGAAGTCTTTGAAAGATGTAAGCCAATCTTAGAAACCATGGGAAAAGATATATTCTATGTAGGTCCCAATGGACAGGGCCATATAGTAAAATTACTTGGTAACCTTATAAGTATCTCGAATATGGCGATAGTAGCTGAGTCTTTTGCTTTAGGTACAAAGTTAGGTGTAAGTCCAAAGATACTTTTTGATGTCTTAATAAATACTGCTGCGGATAGTTTTATCTTGAGGACTCAGATACCTGGAATATTGGCAAGGAACTTTTCTCCAGGCTTTAAGGCTAAATTAGCAAGTAAAGACATAAATCTAGCCTTAGACCTGGCAAAGGATGCAGAGGTTCCTCTCTTTATGGGAGCTACTGCAAGTCAACTCTTTACAGCGGTAAAAGACCTCGGTTATGGTGAAGAGAATCAATCTGCAGTTATTAAGGTATGGGAGAAACTTTTAGGGATAGAGGTGTCAGATAAGTGAATTACATAGATGGGAAGTGGATAAAAGACGCTAGTACTGGAAAGACATTTAAAAGCATAAATCCTGCCAATAAGGATGAGGTGTTAGGAGAATTTCCTCTTTCTGGAAAGGAAGAAGTAGAATTAGCAGTGGCTAGCGCTAAAAAAGCACAGAAAGAATGGAAGAGAATTCCTGCTCCCGAGAGAGGCAAGATACTCTTTAATATAGCAAGGCTTATGGAAAAGGATAAAGAGAAACTTGCCGAGACAATTACAAAGGAGATGGGAAAGACCTTTAAAGAATCTCTGGGGGAGGTTCAAATAAGTATTGATATGGTTTATTATTCTGCTGGAGAAGGAAGGAGACTCATAGGAGAGACTGTTCCCTCTGAGAAGAGAGATAAATATATAGTCTATTTTAGAGAACCTGTAGGAATAGCAGGTATTATTACCCCATGGAATTTCCCCCTATTATTACCTGTTAGAAAGATAATGCCTGCATTAATAGCTGGTAATACAGTTGTATTTAAGCCTTCAAGAGAAACACCTTTGGTTGCCCAGCAGTTTGTAAATCTATTAGAAGAGGCAGGATTGCCTCTAGGTGTTATAAATCTGATACAAGGTTCTGGAGAATCTGCAGGAATGGAGATAGTAAGACATCCCGATGTTGGAGTAATATCTTTTACTGGTTCGGTGGAGACAGGAAGGAAGATTGGAGCTATATGTGGAGAACAGATAAAAAAAGTTGGTTTAGAGCTTGGAGGTAAAAATCCGGTAATTGTTTTAGAAGACGCTGATTTGGAGTTGGCTTTAGATGGTTGTGTTTCAGGGGCTTATGGTGCAACTGGACAAAAATGCACAGCAGCTAGTAGAATTATCGTTGAAGAGAAGATTTATGATGAATTTGTGGATAGGTTTATAGAGAGGGTTAGAAAGATAAAGGTAGGAGATGGAATGGATAAAGAGACAGATATGGGCCCTCTTGTAAGTGAATCACAACTAGATAAAGTAAAATACTATGTAGAAGTAGGGATAAAGGAAGGGGCAAAGCTTTCATATGGAGGAAATGTTTTGGACAGTGGTAAGTTCTCTAAAGGGTTTTTCTACGAACCTACAGTCTTTACTGATGTAACTCCCGATATGAGGATCGCGAAAGAAGAGATATTTGGACCTGTTGTCTGTATAATGAAAGCAAAAGATTTCGATTCTGCCATAGAGATTGCTAATAGCACAGAGTATGGACTTTCAGCTTCAATATATACAAAAGATCTTAAGAAGAGTTTTAAGGCAATGGAACTTTTAGAATCTGGAGTAGTCTATATAAATGCACCGCCTACCGGAGCAGAGATTCAGGGACCTTTTGGTGGAGTTAAAGCTTCTGGAAATGGAGAAAGAGAACAAGGAACAACTTCGATAGACCTATTTACTGAATGGAAGACGGTATTCATAGTCTTAGGATGATAGGAGGAAATTTATGGAGATAATAGATGGGAAACATTTTCTATTCTGTCGGGTAGATAGAGGAGAGGATCTTCTTAAGAGTATTAGAAAGGCTATTGAGGATACAAAACTAGACACAGGCGTGGTAGTTTCTGGAGTAGGTAGTCTTTTGAAAGCAAGAATACATATGGTAGCATCTAATGACTTTCCACCGAAGGATGATTTCTTAGATTTTGAAGGTCCGTTAGAGATTATATCTCTACAGGGAATAATAGCTAACAGGGAACCACATTTACATATCTCTATTGCAAATAGAGAGTTTAAATCTTTTAGTGGTCACTTAGAAGAAGGATGTCTAATCTTGTCTATATGTGAGGTGGCAATATTAAAGAGTGAAGATCCTAAATTAATAAGAACAGTCTTTTCTGGTACCCACGTAGGAAAACTGATAAGAAAATAAAAATCCACCTCCCTAGGAAAAGCTCTATTCTATCTTGCGTATGGGTCGGCTGCATCACGCAAACCATCACCCATAAAATTAAACATTAATACTGCTAATACTACGAATATACATGGGATGAGCATCCAAGGATGTAGCCCTATTGTTCTGACGTCCTGAGCATCCTGTAGAAGAACACCCCAACTTATAGCAGGTGGACGTAAACCAACTCCGAGATAGCTAAGGGCTGTTTCTCCTAAAATCATATTAGGAATAGCCAAAGTTAAGGAAACTATTATGTAGCTAGCAAAACCAGGTAAGAGATGCCTAGTGATTATTCTAAAGGGTGTACATCCATAGAGTCTAGCAGCCATAACAAAGTCTTCTTCTCTCATAGAAAGTAATTTGCCTCTTACTGTTCTAGCTAAAGTGGTCCATCCAAATATAGAAAGTATTATTGTAGTAACAAAGTATACTTTTACAGAAGACCAATCCTGAGGAACTGCAGCTGCAAATGCTAACCAGAGAGGTATTGTTGGTAAAGATATGAGTACGTCTATAATCCTTTGAATGATATTGTCAGTTGTTCCTCCAAAATATCCAGATATACCACCAAGTATTAAACCTAAAATAAAACTTATCCCTACTCCAACTAGTCCAACGCTTAAAGATATTCTCGTCCCATACATAGTTCTAGAAAATAGATCTCTACCTAACTGGTCTGTGCCGAAAAGATATATATACCCATCTTTCACTCCAAAGAGATGGATATTAGTAGGAAAGAGACCTAGCAATTTATAATTATACCCTCTGACAAAGAAATATATATGGAATCTCTTTGAAGTGTCTTCAGTATATATTTCCTCGAATGTTATAGGATCTCTTTCACTCTTTATAGCGTAAACAAATGGCCTTAAATAAAGTTTTTTTGTTTCTCTATCCCAAAAATGTATCTTTTGAGGAGGCGCATATATAAAACTACTCCTCTGGTATGGGTCATTAGGACTGACAAACTCGCAGAATATAGCTATAAAGTATAGCCCTAAAAGTATAAACATAGCAACCATAGCAAGTCTATGTTTTTTAAATTTCCACCATCTTAACTGCCATTGAGAAGCTAAATAAATCTTTTCTTCCCTTGTTTCTAACACGCTGAGAGCGCTTTCTTTCTTCTCTTCGTTCATCTTTCCACCCCCTCATATCTTATACGCGGATCTAATACAGCTAATAGAATATCAGCTATGAGTGCTCCAATAACTGCTAATCCACTTAAGATTAATATGAAACTTCCAGCTAGATATTCATCCTGTGTCATTAGAGCTCTGAATAGTACAGGCCCACAGGTAGGAAGATTAAGTACTATGGATGTTATAGTCTCTCCTGAGACAATAGAAGGTAGAAGCCAACTTACGGAACTGACTAAGGGATTTATAGCTATCCTCACAGGATATTTGAAGATGAGCTTTTTCTCTGGTAGTCCCTTAGCTCTAGCAGTTATTACATATTGCTTTCTAAGCTCATCAAGTAAAGTTCCTCTCATTACTCTTACAATACTTGCTGTCCCACCTGTACCTATAATTATGATAGGAAGCCATACATGTTTCAGTAAGTCTATAACTTTACCTATACTCCATGGCTGAGTCTGATAATACTGAGAAAAAAGTCCTGTAACTGCTAGACCAAAACGAGAATATATGAAATACATTAATACAAGAGCTAGAAGAT
>JAOACC010000039.1 GCA_026418035.1 bacterium | reverse complement strand
TGTGTATAAGAGACAGTTCTATACCCTTGTAATCAAAAAGATAATCTCTAATAGTCCTTTTTAACCTTACATCAGTCACAATATTCCTTCCTGTTTCTTCATCTATACGTGGTTTGTTCTCATCTAAAGGGTCTCCATTAGGGTTAGTATTTGTAGCATCATATAAAAATAAAATCTCTGAACGGTTTTTAATTATTTCACTCATTTTTATCCCTCCTCTAATTCTTCTTTTATCAATTCTTTATCAGGATAAACTATATTAGCAACCTCTTGAACTAAATTCATTCCACAAGAGAAATAGAAATTCATTTCGTCAACACTCATCTTCCAATCATCCCCTCCTAGTAATAGATAGTGGGAAGCCTCTTCAGCTATAAGCCTCTTACCTTTATCAAATGCATTATACTCCTCAAGCTTATTTTGTATTTTAGGTAAGAGACCTATAAAATCCCTTTGATCCATCTTTAGACTCTTAAGTTCTTTCATAAAAGGTTTAGAACCCCTATCTTTATATTGTCTTCTGAGTAATAGCTCAGTTAAAGCACCAAGAAGGAATATTCCTCTTTTTACAGGAGTTTCAAACGTAGGTTCATATCTTTTGAACAAACCGTCAAATAATCTAGCTTCCATATTTCTCACCTCCATCTCTAATAAATTTAACCTCTCTAAGAAGATGACAACCATAAAGGCTTCTTTTATACACATAGATAGATACTCATCTTTTATAAATCTATCCCTTATTCTCCTCATCAAGAAATCCATTATAAAACCTTTATCCATGATTCTATCTTTAAAGACAGAATCTACAAGTTCTAAGAAGTATTTGTCTAGGTCGTACTCTCTCTTATTAGGGTCAGATTTTGAGAAGAAATTTCTTATTGTCCTAAATGTAAAGTTTTCGTTAAATAATTTGTCCACATATCCTTTCGCTAAGAAGATTGTTTTTAATCTTGAGGGGAATATGTCTTCAATAAGTAAAAGAATTTTCTCTGCAGATTGCTGTTCTTTTATAAACAGGAAATTCATTGTTAATACATCCTTAAATTCTGATAAGATACCCAATATCTCATCTTCGTCAGCTAGATAAGCCCTTTTAACCTCTTTTTTGAGAGAAATTATCTTCGAAGAATCAGTGAATATATCTACTACTTCTTCTATCATACTTTTTCCAAGAATAAATTTTGGTATAAGTTGATAAGGAATTCCTGCAAAACTAAATCTCAAGTTTTCTCTTATAAATCTTTTACCCTCCTCTAAGGCTCTCTTACAATCAAGGCATACAGGGAAATTTTTCCATGCCAATTTCTCATTAAATCCTCCAGTTATAAATCCGGGTTTATCTAATGTGTAGAACGTATATACACCAGCGTTACCTATGACTATATCTTTCTTCTCTTTACATATAGAGCATATTTTATCCTTTGAGTAGATTTCTAAGTCCTTTCTCTCTACATTTTCCTGTAATAGTCTTTTAAATATTTCTATGTCTCCGGGATAATATTCTTCTCCATTTTCCTCTATTTTTATAGTTATAAAGATAGATTCTTTTTTGGGTATCTCTTGCCGAATCTCTGTAATCTTACTGATAATATCTTCTTTGTTATATTCTAACTCTTCTTGAATGCCAAGTAAGAATAAACGTTCCTCATTTGAAAGTCCTACAGTCTTATCTCTTAAGGTCCTATTAAACCATCCCAGTATTTTCATTGGAAAGGTTTTTTCTGGTTCCGTAAGTTTTGCTGTTGGAGAAAAGTCAGGGCCATTGGCTGAACCACTCCTGTAAAGATATTTAAGTACATAACTTTTCTTATATTCTTCTCTTTCTACATCTAAATATTCTAATTTATCCCCTTCCTTTCTGAATCTGATAACACATACATTATTGTACTTGCTATTACTATTTGGGTCTTCTATAAGGCTTGTTAAAACATCCTTTTCCTCTCTTTCTAAAACTAATTCGCCTAGATCCTTTACCGCTTCAAGCATCCCTTTCACCTCCTCTCCATATATCCCACATTCCAAAACCTTCTGAGTTCTTACTACCTAACCCTGCATTGTAGGTCACTGTTATAAGTTCTGGACTTCCACTAAGCTCATATATCCCTGTCCAACCTTCTATAGGATTGTTCTTAAAAAAGACTACAGAGTGATTCTTTTCAATAGAAAATTTATAGGGTTTTATATGAAGTCTAAGACCATCAGGTTCTTTTTCATATACCGCCCTATACTTTTTCTTGGCGTTATCTTCTATTAGTTTCTGGAAGCCTTCTTCATACGGTTTATAGTAATGAAAGACCTCCTCTCCATCTTCTTTTTTAAATGTGCTATACACAGTAAGTGGAGAAAGAGTTTTTATGAGTACTCTACCTTCAAGCCTCGGCGGTGTTATAACTTCTAGTTGCGATAGATAAATCCTCTGACCACAGATGGAAAATTCTCTTCTTTTAAATGACATCTCTCCTAAATCTGCTACTATATTATCTACAGAAGAAGAAAAATAGAAAGAGATTTTTCTTCCAAAGATAAGTTTGGCATCTTTACCGTTTTTCATCAACTTGCCCTTCTCTAAAATCCTAGAGAATGTAAAGAGTTTAAATGGTCTTTTCCCAACTATAAAGCCTCCATCGTGTAATCTGCTTGCCAACTCATTAGAGAATGTACGGTATATTAATCCATGTATGTGGTAGTTATAATGGACAGGTAATATAATCTTATCTCCTTCTAGAATTTCATAACTTAATTTTATTCTCATACCCATCACCTTTTTATACCTTTCTGGGTATAATTTTAATACCTAAAAGGGTCATATAGTGACCCTCTATTTGTAAAGCTCAGACATCTTTTTAATCTCTTCTTCTATCTCTTTTCTCAGTGATTCAGGCTCTAAGACTTTACAGTGTGAGCTGTAACTCATAATCCACCGCTTTATCTCTTCTCTATTTCCCTCTATGGTGAGGATTATCTCTCCATTTGCTAGCTCTTCTATCTCTTGGCTCTCATGCCATATCCTCTCTTTTATCCATTTAGCCTGATAAGAGTCAAACCAGATTTTTATTTTTTGTGTATCACCTTTATAGATTCTGAAAGCTCGATTTAGATACTCCCTCAAATCAAACCCCTTCTGAACTTCAAACTTTTCGTTAAGAATTTTTATGTCACTAATTCTATCAAGGGCAAAATCTCTAATCCCCTTTCTAAGATGACAATAACCGCAGAAATACCATACCCCTTGGAAATTATATATGTGATAGGGGTCAACTTTTCTTTCTCTCGTTTCGTTAGAACTTAGTGAATGATAAGTAATAACAATCCTTTGTTTCTCTCTTATTGCTCTGAATATCTTATCGAATGAGTCACTTACATCAGTTTTAATTTTTATATAAGAGATATTTACAGAAAGAGCCATTTCTAGCTCTTTTGGATTTATAGATACCCTGTCTGATAAGAGAAATTCTATTTTCTTCTCTAAAGAAGATAGACTCTTTTCTAGTGGTGTTCCTTTGAATTGTTGAAGCAGATTAGTAGCTATTAAGAGAGAGATAACCTCTCCTCCAGTTAAGGAAGGAAAGGGAAACTCACACTCTTCTGTTAGATAATACCCCTTTTGCTTTTTGCTATACTCTATTGGTAGAGAAAATTCATATTTAAGTGTAGCAATATCTCTCTTTATAGTTCTCTTTGATACCTCACCTGTTTCATAGGAGATTTCTTCTGTTAATCTATTCAAATCAGGATAGGATAGATCCCTTATTTTTTGGAAAATTTTAAATAGTCTTATTAATATATTTTTATTGTAACCTCTCTCTAACCGTTTTCCTTCTCCTTCCAATTCTTTCCTCTATTTCTATTCTAATTCACTAGATATTTTAGCATAAAATTCCTAATTTTATTCACATCCTTCTATTGGAGGAACACTAGTACCCAGCTGGGCGCTTTTTATACCTGCTTCTATTACTCCTATAACTCTGCGTGCTTGCTCTGGCTTTACTATCAAAGCCTCTTTCATTAATAAGTGGTCTAAAATATTTCGATAATATTCATTCCAATAACTTTCTTTTTCAACTTTTATTATACTGTCCTGAGCTATTCCAGACACGTAAGATACAAGCCTTATCTCGTTATTCCAGGTAGCTTCAATAGCTCCCTTTGTTCCTAAGATGCGCCACTTAGGTCTTGGTATGGCCGATATATTGGATACCATAAAATCTGCTGTGACTCCATTTTCAAATCTTATAAATACTTCTCCATGATCTTCGTTTGTTACTGCATGCCACATTCTCTTCTGAAAATCTCCTGTTATCTGAGTAATCTTAGAAGATACTAAATTTAAGATCCAGTCTATAAAATGAGCCCCCCAATCATGCATTACACTACCACAGATCTCTTTATCTGAACGCCAAGTAAATCCAGGATGTCTATAGTTTGTAAGTCCTGCCTCTATGTGGAATATCTCTCCTATTAAGCCTTTATTTATTATCTCTCTGATTGTTAGATAATCACTATCCCATCTACGATTGTTGAATACGCTAAGCATAAGTCCTTTTTCTTTTGCCTTAGAAATCATAGTATTAGCCTCTTCTACAGTTATACTTATAGGTTTCTCTACAACGACATTTTTCCCTGCCTCTAGACACCTTATTACAGCCTCTTTATGCGCATTATGAGGGACTACAATAAAGACTAATTCTAAATCCTGTATAGCTAGCATATCATCTAGATTTGTAAAATAGCCTTTGAGGTTTGGATATTCCTTTCTTGCCAACTCTACATTTTGGGGATTAATATCGCATACTGCTATAAGATTAAATCCTTCAATTTGGCTTAACTTTTCCGCATGGAATCTTCCCATATTGCCATAGCCAAAGATTCCACAATTTACTGTACTTCTAGTTAATTCTTCTCCTGATGTCCAAGCTATAGAACGTATTATTAGTTTCTGAAAATCTGGATGACTCAATACTTCTAAGGAATGTCCATTTGCTAGGTAGACAACTCTTCCTTTTCCATACTCGCGTGTGTATACCATAGGTAGCTGTCTACCCTGCCATATGGTATAGGCTAAGACATTTACTTTGGTAGGGTCATAACTTTGGAGATGATACATCTCATCATAAACTTTAAAGTCTGGCATACGGATAGTTAAGTAATGATTTCTATCTGCTATAAAAACCTTGAATTCTTGCTGTGGAGGATGGGTCAAAAACTCTCCACCTATCATATCTATATATGCACGACTACCACGAAAACTATCGGTTGCAGAGTGAATCCCAACAAAACCTCCACCACCACTCTTGACAAATTCTAAAAGTCCTTTTTCTCTTTCAGGGTTTAGGTCATTATAGAAGCCAGTGGTATATACCACTACGGTTGAATAGCCTTTACTAGATAAGTCCTTGAAAGCATCAAGGTCATTTGTCATCTCAAACTCGAACCTTCCATCTTCTTCTAGAATTGCTTTTAATAGTTTTCCTCCCCTTTCTGTCGGATGAAATTCAGGCCCACCATAGATGTATAAGACCTTCTTCATACCCTTATGCCTCCTTTTATATAAAATCTTACTCTAACTGCAATAATAAATATATCATACCATTTATTTTTAAAAATACGATAATCCTGTGCTATAATAAAAACAAATACAAGCTTGGAGGTGGAATACTCATGATAAGAAAGTTAATAGTACTAATAATCCTAGGGGTATTTTTGGTTGGGGCTTTCGGAGGATGCTATACATATGAGATACCAGACCTTTCAGGTAACTGGAATGGGAAGTTAGATAGTGTTAAATTCCTCGGAGTCAATATTACAATTACTATTGATAATCTGACTCAAGATTTAAATGGGAAATTTACTAGTGGACTTGTTACAGTGACTTATAGTGGAAGTTATGGTAATTATACAATATCTGGTGCTCTAACTGCTAATGTGTATGGTGATAGTACTGATGAATTAAGGGCCAAGATAAAAGCTAGAGGTTATGTAACATATGTAAATGAATTATTCCTTTCACTCCTCATATTGGCTCTAACTGGTAACACTATAAACTTTTCTCAAGGTGACTATTACGACTTTGCCTTTTCATTTCCCCATCTGTATGGATGTGTAGACGGAATTGTAGACGATATGACAGGGGACTATGAGTTTAAACTATACACTCAGGGCGCTCCTCTAGGACAGGTCTTTGATAAAGGAACGGCGAGTATAGAACGTTAATTTAAAATTTTCAGGGGCGATTTATAAATCGCCCCTACTGTAAAAAGCATTACTTTATCTACTTCCAATTAATACTATATGGTATGGTTCTAGGTTTCCTATACTATCTATTGCACGGTATATAAACTTGTCTATATTAGGCGATAATACAAATGGAGATTCATATCTAACCCATGGTAACCAGGTATCTGTATTTCTATCATGAAGAGAATACTCTAAAGATGCTACTTCACTATGGTCATCTGTAGCGGAAAGAGTAACTGTTCCTCCACTAATATTATAGATAGAACGAGGATGGTCTAGGTCAGCATTAGGATCATAAGATATGGTAAAACTATAATACATTTCATCACAATCTTGCCAGTTTCCTCTACGAATATAAAAATATATCATATCTCCTACAGTAACACCTATGTTAGTCCTTTTTATGACATAAGGGATTCGGTTAGATTCACTATTACCTCTA
This sequence comes from bacterium, assembly GCA_026418035.1. Taxonomy (GTDB): domain Bacteria; phylum DUMJ01; class DUMJ01; order DUMJ01; family DUMJ01; genus DUMJ01. Next base: position 2,334 of record JAOACC010000039.1, on the reverse strand, counting down.
AAGACCCTTGACTCATCTGTAATACGTTGAGACCCCTTCCAAATAGAAAATAAAACGCCATCGTCACTAGAACTTCTAGATGTTGCATCAGCTCTAGCGGTATTTAACATGGCTGAGATATATACGGTTCCTGACCTATCTGCTCTCCAGCCTAATACAACATCGGAACCTTCTCCAGGAATTAACCAACCGCAAGTGCCAGGATTTCGCCAGTCATTTAAATCTCTTCCAGTAATTTGTAGGTAACGTGGACCCAAGCTTCCTATTCCTCCATTCCAATTGTAAAGATTTACAACTCCCCAAGGGGAAACAATATTATCAAATACTGCTTCCTTAAGCTTTGAAGGTGTCCCAATATAGTAATACCAACTATTAAGCCCTTGGATTGATGAGAATTGTCTAGGAAGGTTAAAGATAGAAGTTTCAATAGGAGGAACTATAGTAGATGTAGTATTATCAATTTTGAACGGTTGAGAATCTATAAAAGAAGTAGTAGAAGCTAAATCCCATGGCATACCATCTGTTACTAAGACTCGTAATTTTATCCCTGCCTGCGATTCTATTTCTGAGAATTTTCTTGAAGACTGATTCACTCGTCCACCACCATAATATCCTTGACCATCGGTATATGGATAAACTGGATCCCAAGATTTTGTAGTATCCCAGGTAAATATAGCCTTCCCGTCAGAGAGTGAAGTGTCCTCTCCTAAGCACCACCATCTGCTTTCAGAAGGGAAATTGACAAAGAGGTAGGCTTTTAGATGTGGTATATCTATTTGATCAGGGTCTGTTACCGAAGCACTAATTGCTAAAACTCCTGAAAAGACATCTCCTTATCTAACCCTGTCTCTATCACTTCTGTTTTAAAACCCCAGTCTATTAGTCCAGGGATCAGATTGAGGGGACCAGGTATTATTAGTTGAAAAACCGCCGGACCCTGAACATGGACCCCATCATTATTGCAGATAACCTTTAAGTAGGGATCAATAAGATTATCTAGTCCATCTCCTACTGCAGAGTTTTCGTATCTAATAGTAAATCTACCTTCACTATCGGTCTGAGTATATGCTAAAGGAGTTAATCCCCAGTCATCCCAAACTTCTACTCTTGCATATCTGATCGGAATTCGGTCATTTGAAGGTCCATAATACAATCTTCCAGAGAGAGTAATCGATTTTGCTTTAGCTATCCCCGGTAATAAAAGTAAAACAAATAGAGCAATAGCAAAATAAAAAGCTACTTTTTGTAGTCCAATCTCTTTATAAAACATCTATGAAACACCTCCCTTCTACATCTTTATGAGGGATATAAACTAATATGTATAAAGCTTCTTTCCTCTCTTTACTAAATCTAAAGCTCTTAGATGAGTATCTAACCATTTACTAGTGGTTGGACGCCAAGAAGTCTGTAAGAAACCTAATAGATGTTCCTCAGAGATATACTTTTTGCAAAACTCAACTGTTAGAGGGAAATTTTCTTCACAGCTCCAATTACTTCCTGTTGGTATCTGGTCGTAACCCTTTTCATTAAGCTCTAGATACGACTTGACGTATTCGATATTGGTAGAAAACTCGTTACCGTAATACCAGTTACTCTGGATAACCGTCTTGGGCATCTTTTTAAAGAATTCTTCTCTATGAGTCCAGAGATAATCAGACCAAATCCAAGCCCTTACATTTCTCTTTTCTACCTCACCTACTAAGAAGTAAAAGTCATGCCACCATAGATCATACTGTCTTACTACAACATAGAGCATATCTCTTTGATGTTCATAAGTTTCTTCGTCCATTCCAAGGTGGAAGAATCTTGGCTTATCAAATATTTCTACAATCTCTTCTATTAGGTCTTTACAAACGCTGTAATACTCATCTGTAGAGACACTTCTAGCATACCTACCTAACCAATTGTCATGTGTTGCAGAAAAATTAAGCTTTGGTATAACATCTAACCCTAAATCCTTCATCTTTCTTATCTCGTTTTTCAATAGTTCAATGTCCCAAGAACCCTTTACCGCTATCTCTGGATGGCTCTTATATTTTATCCCTTCACCAAGGTCTATCACAACCATATTTATTCCATTCTTTGGCATCTCTTCAAGTAATTTATCCCAAACCTCTTTTTCACATCGAAGAAAATCTGTAGATACTATATCACTATCTTTATAACTTGGGTGTTCCCAATCAAGCCACATATTATAACCAAGATGAATAAGATACGCCCATATCTTTTCCATAATTCCTCCTCTAAATTTAACCTTTTAATCCTGTTATTACTATCCCTTGGATAAAATACTTCTGTGCAAAGAAGAATAATATAAAGCAAGGCAAAGCTACT
>JAOACC010000027.1 GCA_026418035.1 bacterium | reverse complement strand
GAGCAGTAGTGTCCCACCTCCTATAATTGTAGAAAGCGTTAATAAAGTGTTACTGCTCATATACGTCACTCCTTCCTCCACTAGGATTTTATAGAATTATCTTTTTGTCTTTGTCTATGCCTTCTCTCTAATTCTCTATATATATCTTGTGGGGTTACACCTAAACTTGCTAATAAGACTAAAGTATGATAGAAAAGGTCAGAAACTTCATATATAACCTCATCAAGATTCTCCTTCATCCCTGCTAGAAGAACTTCTACTGCCTCCTCCCCTATTTTCTTAAGTATCCTTTCTTTCCCTTCTCTAAGGAGTTTAGATGTGTAAGAGCTTTCAGCGGGATTTATTTTTCTAGATAAGATAACTTCATAAAGAGTATCTAGGTTAAATCTGGTATGTTCCTCTTTGAAATACAACTTTTGGAAAAAACATGATAAATGCCCCGTATGACAGGCTACCCCTACTTGTTCTACTAATACAAGTAAAGCATCATTATCACAGTCTACTCTAATCTCTTTTACTTTTTGTATATTACCGCTAGTTTCCCCCTTATTCCATAATCTCTGCCTCTCTCTACTCCAAAACCAAGTAGTTCCTGTTTCTATCGTCTTCTTTAGAGATTCCTCATTCATATAACCTAGCATAAGGACTTCCCCTGAGTTAGCTTCCTGGATAATAGCTGGAATTAAGCCATCTTTATTGTATTTTATAGTGGATAGTTCTAGATCTATAATCGTACAGAGATCCCTTCCTTTTTTAAATACTCCTTTATTTCTCTTACAGTGTATTTTTTATAATGCAGTAGAGAGGCTATTAATGCAGCACTTGCTTTTCCTTCCTTTAAGGCATCTCTTATGTGTTCTAGGTTCCCAGCTCCACCAGACGCTATAACAGGGATATTAACCGCTTCTGCTACAGCCCTAGTAAGGGTTATATCATATCCCTGTTGAGTTCCATCAGCATCTATACTTGTTAGCAGTATCTCTCCTGCCCCTAGGCTTTCTACCTCTTTTGCCCAACTTACTGCTTCAAGATTGGTAGGTGTAGTTCCCCCATTTATATAAACTCTCCATCCTCTCATATCCTTGTCCCATTTTGCATCTATGGCTATGACGATGCATTGTGATCCAAAGACTTTTGATGCTTCTCTTATGAGAGAAGGATTCTTTACTGCTTGGGTATTTATAGATACCTTATCTGCACCTGATCTAAGTATCTCCTTTATCTCTTCTATACTCCCTATACCACCTCCTACTGTAAATGGTATAAACACCTTTGATGCGGTCCTCTTCACTAGCTCTACAATAGTTCTTCTTTTCTCAAGAGATGCGGTTATATCTAAGAATACTAGCTCATCTGCTCCTTCTTTATCATAGTATTCCGCTAATTCAACGGGATCTCCAGCATCTTTTAAAGCAATAAAATGTGTCCCCTTTACTACCCTTCCATCTTTTACATCAAGACAGGGTATTATTCTCTTAGTGAGCATAAGTTATCGCCTCTTCCAAATTAATCTTACCTTCGTATAAGGCTTTACCTATAATGGCTCCAGTGGCTCCAGCCTCTTTTATTCTTCTTATGTCCTCTAATGTGCTTATCCCACCAGAAGCTATCGTTGAGACCCCTACAAGAGTTATGAATCTCTTTAAGCCTTCTATATCTGGACTACTTAAAGTTCCATCTCTCTCTATATTGGTATATATGAATTCTCTAACTCCAAGATCTCTCAATTTTTTACCAATATCTATGTAGTTAAATTTTGTCTCCTTTAGCCAACCATATATGAGAACCCTTTCATTTCTTACATCTAAGCTTACTATAATATGCTCTTGATACACTGAGAGAGCCTTTTCTAAAAGCTTCTCATCTTCAAACACAATGCTACCAAGTATTACCTTACTGACACCGTTACTTATATATTCTTCTATAGTCTCTAAAGACCTAATTCCACCGCCGACTTGGGTTGGAACTTTTACCGCTTTTACAATTTCAAATATAATTCCTTTGTTTGTTGGCATTCCTTTCTTAGCCCCATCTAAATCCACAATATGTATCCTATCGGCTCCATTACTTTCCCAAGCTCTTGCTGTAGTTGTAGGGTCGTCACTGTAAATGGTTTTCTTATTAAAGTCACCTTTAATAAGCCTAACACACTTTCCTTCTATTATATCAATAGCTGGTATTATCTCCATAGACTATATCTAAGAAATTCTTATAGATTTTTAATCCTTCCTTACTACTTTTCTCAGGATGAAATTGGACAGCAAAGATATTATTCTGCCATATCACAGATGGAAAGGTAATACCGTAGTCTGTCTCTCCACAGACTAATCCTTCATCAATAGGTTCTCCATAATATGAGTGAACAAAATAAAAGAAAGATTCTGATTTAATTCCTTTAAAAATTGGTATATTTCTTAATATTTTAACTTGATTCCAGCCTATATGTGGAAGAGGAAGATCACTTGGAAGTTTCTTTACCTTACCTTTTATAATACCTAATCCTTTAACTTCTGGAGACTCTTCACTTTCTTCAAAGAGAAGTTGTAAACCAAGACAGACTCCAAGTAACGGAACGCCTCTATCTACCGCTCCTCTAATGGCCCCACATAAATCTTTCTCTTCTAATAACTTCATTCCCCAACCAAAAGCTCCAACTCCAGGGAGAATAAGTCCTTTTGCATTGAGTATATCATTAGAGATATCAGAAACTATCACTTTAGCCCCAAAATATTCCAATGCCTTTCTTACGCTGAATAGATTCCCTGCGCCATAATCTATTACTGTGATCAACTTTTACAAGACCCCTTTAGTTGAGAGAATGTCGTCTATCTTTTTTGTCGCTTCTTTTAGAGATATACCTAGCGATTTTATGAGACACTCTGCTATATGATGGGAATTATTTCCTCTAAGTTTTAGAATATGAAGGTTTATCCTACTATTCATAGTAAAAGCTCTTAAGAATTCTATAAACCATTCAGTTTGGAAAGTCCCTATAAAGCTATCTTTAAATAACTCATTGGTTTCAAAGTATGGCCTTCCGCTAATATCTACGCTTGAAATTACTAAAGCATCATCCATAGGAACTATGGCATAACCAAACCTTGCTATCTTAAAGTCTCCTAGTGCCCTATTAAATGCAGACCCTAAAACTATACCAACATCTTCACAGACGTGATGTCCATCAACTTCTAGATCTCCTCTAGCAGTGATATCTATATCAAAACTACTGTAGAGGGCAAAAGATGTTAGAAGATGGTTTAAAAATCCAATTCCAGTATCAATATTACTTCTGCCAGATCCATCTATGTTTAAACTTATCTTTATATCTGTCTCTCTAGTCGTCCTAGTTACAGAAATCTCTCTAGCCACTTTGTATATCAACTCTCTAGGGACTTTAAATATACACCTAAGGTATTATACTATAAAGAAGTCAATAAGACAACTTAGCGTTAGGTAAGTGCCTTTATTAGGCTACCAATCTGATAAGAAATCCATTCTAATTGATCCCTAGTGTGTCTTATTGAATCTTCTAGAGTTATAGGACCTTTAGTAATTGAGAATAATGCATCTACTAATCCTTCTTTTATTAGAACCTCAGCATCTTCGTCTACAGCTCCACCTAATAGTATTACAGGTATCGATCTTTCTTTAGCCTTCTTAGCTATTCCGGCAGGCCCTTTGCCAAATATGGTTTGTCCATCTATCTTTCCTTCGCCGCTTATAACTAAGTCTATACCTTCCAATTTTTCTTCTATCTTTAGGGTCTCTAAAACAACATCAATACCAGGTCTTAGTTGGGCATTTAAGAATGCAACTAATCCTCCTCCTAATCCCCCTGCTGCTCCTGAGCCTGGAAGATTCAGTATATCTTTACCCAGGTCTCTTTTGACTATCTGGGCAAAGTTAAATAGGGCTTTATCAAGTTCCTCTATTAACTCTTTAGTTCCACCTTTTTGAGGACCATACACATAAGAAGCCCCTTCTGGACCACATAACGGATTCTTTACATCTGCCATTACTATGACTTCACACTCTTTAGCTAACGGGTGAAAATTACTCATATCAATACTAGCAAGCTCCTTAAGTGCTAATCCACCGAAAGGTAATTCTTTACCTTCCTTATCTAATAACTTTGCCCCTAAGGCTTGTGCCATTCCCGCTCCACCATCATTAGTAGCACTTCCACCTATTCCTACTAGTATCCTTTTTGCTCCTCTATCCAGAGCCTCCCTAATAAGCTCACCAACTCCATAGGTAGTAGTGATGGCAGGATTTCTCTTATCTTTTGGAACTAAAGCCAGTCCAGAAGACCTTGCCATCTCGATGACTGCTGTTTTACCATCGCCTAGGATGCCAAACTTTGCTTTTATTCTCTCTCCTAAGGGACCGGTCGCCTCTTTTTCTATAAATTGTCCCTTAGTGGCTTCCACTAAGACCTCAATCGTTCCATCCCCACCATCAGCTATTGGAAGAACTGTAATATCACTATTAGGGAGGGCTTTTAAAAGCCCTCCCTTTATTGCCTCTCCAGCATCTTTAGCTGAGAGTGCTTCCTTAAATGCATTAGGAGCTACTAATATCTTCATTTCTTCAACACTTCCGGATTTACTGGATTTGGCGGTACCTTTCCTGCTAATACCGCTAAGAGATTTTCAGCAGCCATAGTAGCCATCTTAGTTCTAGTCTCTACGCTAGCACTGGCTATATGGGGTAGTAAGACTGCATTTTCGCATTCTGCTAATCCTGGAACAAGTTTAGGTTCGAACTCATAGACATCTAATCCTGCTCCTGCTATCCAACCTTCTTTTAGTGCTCTTACTAGAGCAGTCTCATCAATAATTGGTCCTCTAGCTGTATTTATAAGATAGGCAGTCTTTTTCATCTTCTTTAATCTCTCTTCATTTATTAGATGATAAGTTTCTGGAGATAGATAGGTATGAAGTGAGACAAAATCACTCTGTTCTAAAAGCTCATCTAGAGAAACAAATGTCGCATTTAGTTCCTTTTCAAGCTCTTCAGGAATTCTTCTTATATCATTGTATAAAACCTTCATATTGAAGCCTTTTGCTCTTCTTGCTACAGCCTGCCCAATCCTTCCCATACCTATAATGCCTAAAGTTTTACCATAGACGTCCTGTCCAAGAAAGAGCATTGGTGCCCATCCTTGATATTTTCCTGCTCTTGTAAATTTGTCTGCTTCTACTATTCTTCTGGCGGTAGATAGTATAAGAGCCCACGCCAAATCTGCCGTAGTTTCCGTAAGAACCCCAGGAGTATTTGTCACTACTATACCTCTTTTAGTAGCTTCATTTACATCAATATTATCGTATCCTACAGCATAGTTACTTACAACCTTTAGCTGGGGTCCGGCAGCATCAAATAACTCAGCATCAATCTTATCAGTTAAGAGGCAGAGTATGCCATCTTTACCTTTTACTGCCTGAAGTAATTCCTCCCTAGTTAATACTCTATCATATGGATTTATCTCTACCTCATGTTCTTTTCTTATCATCTCTATTCCGGGCTCTGGAATACGTCTTGTTATATAAACCTTCAATGTATACACCTCCTAGCTTAATAGAAATCCTGATGATGATATTATATCACCTAAACCTACTGTAAGCTTTGGCGACTGAACTACCTTAGTAGGAACTATTATAAGATTAAAGTTATCAATATTTTTAATACCTTCATAACCAGTTAGTGTTATAGTTGGAACCTCTAATCCCTTCCTCAAGTCCTCTAAAGTTTCATATCTACCAAGCAGTGACCTTGTAGCTGCTAAGATGGCAGAGAATAAGAGAGCGGTTCTTTCATTGATTTCATTCTTTTCTCTAGTTATAGATATATAATGTCCAAGTGTATGAAGCTGAATCCTTTTTAGAGAAGTCTTCTCCATAATCTTTAGCAAGCCGTCTATCAACTTTACTATAGGGAATCTTGTATCCTTAAGTTCCTTTGCCAAACCTTGTTCTCCAAAGTCACTAAGAAGTGTAACGAATTCTATCTCGTTTAGCCCCAGACTATCTATAACAGGAAATATATGCTTTGCTACTAAACTTCTTATCAATTGACTTCCGATAGAGGCAAATTCGTAATGGACTTTTAGCCCTAACTTTTCCTTCATTTGACTTACAAAATCGGCAACTGGGACTATAAAGTCCTCGCAAGTCTTACCTTCAGGATACTTCTCTAAGAGGATATGAAAACCTGATACCAGAAAATGTGTAAATTTATCTGATATAAGAAATATATCCCTTTTAAATTCTTCACTTACTCTTAATCTGCAATTTACAGGGTTCCAAGCTGCTATAAATCTATTAGCTCTTGGAGACTCATATGTTGATCCATCTAACTCTATTTTTAAGCCCTTGTTGTATTCTAGTATCCAGTGTATGGCAAATATCCCTTGGTCCTTCCAGGCATTCCTTGGAGAACGTAATACTGGCTTATCATCCTCTCTGGCTAAGACAAATAGATTTTCTCTCTCTGGGAATAACTCTGCAAGTTCTTTTGTTAGTGGATTAGCGTATACTAGAATCTTCTTTAGAGGTAGAGGAGACAATAAATTAGCCATATTTGCTGAGGTTCCACCAAGCCTTAATTGGTCATATCCGATATTCTCTAGAGTCCATCTAAATGTCTCTTCATTCTCTATCATCCTTTGATAAGCTAGACCTTCTTTTATAGATATAAGAAGGTCAACAACTAGATCTTCTGGACTTCTTATAGCTGAAGTCGGTTCATTAGGAATACTTTTAATATGTGGGAATTGAAGTAGAAGTTTTTTTACTAGTTCTTCATCCACCCTTTTTAATCCATCTATAGTTGAGTGGAATCCAGTTATTACCCCTGGAATTTTCTGTAATTTTTCCCACCCTTTTTCTAGAGCTTCTCTATAGAATTCTTCCCACATTATTTAAAGCCTCCTTATATGCCTCTTCAGAAGAATAATTTTCATGGAGTATGAGTTTCATAGCTAAAGCAATAACTTCAGGTTTATCACTCAAAAACACATTTCTGCCGACTACAAATCCACTAGCACCAGCCTTTACACCGTCTTCAAAATCTCTAAGAACATCTAGTGGATTTTCCCTTTTAGGGCCACCTAAAAGTAAGACTTTAGCGTTTACACTATCCACTATTCTCTTAAAGAGCTCTATTCCTTCCTCCCTAGAGTTACTCTTCACATAAGGTATTTTGAGTATTGGAACCCTAAAGTCGTTGGTTATTATAGAGACCCATTTTATAGCCTCGTAAGACCTATCCATAACTAATTTACCATTCTCCAGATTCATATAGAGCGGTTCTACCATGAGAGGCATAGACCATTTCTCACATTCTTCTACTACATTAGTCAAGAGTGTCAGTTGTTCATTTGTAAATTGGTTATCTCTATTGAATTTTATGAGAAGCTTCACTCCATCAAGTCCCCATCTGAGAGCAGTTTCTACCGTGCATACACATCTATCATCCATCTCAAAGCTTGCTCCCGCTAGCCCTGTCCTATTAAGACTTAACACTAACCCCTTATCTTTTAGATTACCATTAACTATAAGTTGGGCTAATGGCTCTTTTGTTGTCATTATAGCATCTAGATAAGGGGATAATCTTTCTATAAGGGATACCAGATTACTAAAATTATCTATGCCCTCTTGAATGCCTCTCTGTCTATGGTCTATGGCTAAGACCATAGACTTTCCATCCTTTGCAAAGATTCGAGACATTCTGTTCGTTATGCCTATATCATAGAAAAGTGCCTCCATAGGATTCCTCCTTAGTTATCTATTACTACAGCCCTTCCAGTCTTACTGGACTCATAAACTGCAAGTATAAACTGTATTGCTTTTCTACCGTCTTCTCCAGTGATACTAGGGGTCCTATTATACAATACTGCCTCTGCCATATCTCTAATTTGAGCTATATGTCCCTTTATAAAAAGTGCTCTAGGATCGCTTGATGCGGATTCTCCTTGACTATATACTCCTTTTTTCTCTTCTCCTTTTATCAACCAATCTCTTACAAATGGTCCTTCTACTACTACACTACCATTTGTTCCATGAACCTCTATCCTTTCCTTGAAGCCAGGATAACAGGAAGTTGACCCCTGTATTACACCTAGAGCTCCGTTTTTATATTTTATAATAGCTATAGCTACATCCTCTACTTCTATCTTATGAGCTAGAGTTCCACAGTATGCGGTTATCTCTTTGACAGGTCCTGCAAGGTAAAGGAGTTGGTCTACAAAGTGTACTGATTGATTCATCAATGCCCCTCCGCCATCTAAAGCCCAAGTTCCACGCCAACCTGCACTATCATAATATTCCTGAGTCCTCCACCACTTTACATAGGCATCAGCCATAACAAGTTTACCAAGTTTTCCTGAATCTATAGCGGACTTTAATTCTTGAATTCCAGGATCAAATCTATGCTGAGATATAACACTAAGTTTGACTCCTGATCTTTGGCAGGCTTCTATAAGAGCATCAGCCTTTTCTAACGTAATATCTATTGGTTTTTCTACTAGAACATGTTTTCCTTTTTGAGCAGCTTTTATTCCCAAGTCAGCATGTAATCCGCTAGGGACACAGATATTTATTACGTCTATATCCTCTCTGGCTAACATCTCGTCATAGTCAACATACCAGTCTACTCCATATTTATCTCCTAAAGCCTTGGCTCTTTCTGGTATGATATCACATACCGCTTTTAATTCTGCTATGTCTATGTTATTTATAGCCTCTGCATGGGTTGGACCTATAATACCACATCCAACTATACCAAACCTTACCTTATCCATACTATCACCTCTCTATCTCGGATAATATCTTCTTTAATGCTTGAGAAGCTCTCTTGAAGAGTTCTGGCCCAGAAAACCCTTGAAATTGCCCACTATGGGCAAGGTGCGGCTCAAGACTTAAAAAATATTCCCTATTTTTTGATTTTAGAGATACCAAGAGTTCTTTTATTTCTCCATCCCCTTCTCCTGCAGGAACCTCAATCCCATCTGAAAGGTGTGCATCCTTTACATGTACATATTCTATGTAGTCTTCTAAAAGCGGATAGGCATCTCTAAAAGGCCTTACATTACACTGTATAAAGTTTGAAGGATCAAATACTGCTTTTAGATTTGGAGAATTTATGCTCCTTAGTATATCAAGGCATCTTTCAGGAATATCACCATATATCCTCTTTTCATTTTCATGTAGTAATATTACTCCCTCTTTCTCTGCTATCTTAACAAGTTCTCCTAGCCTTTCTAGAGATATGCTTCTAAGTTCATCTATACTCATTCCCTCTTCAGGATAGAAAGAAAATATCCTAATATACGGCGTTCCAAAGAAGTGTGCTAATCTTATAGCATTCTCTAATTTTTCTTTCTGTCCTTCTATATCCTCCCTCGCTTTGACCTTTCCAATTGGAGATGCTATCGCAGATATTTTTATCTCATAGCTGTCTAAAATCTCTTTTATCTTTTTACTGTCCTCTTCATTTAGAGATACTACATTCTTACCGAAAGCACTCCTTAACTCTAGATAATTTATCCCTTCTTCCTTTAATACCTTTAGTTGCTCATTAAAGTCGCTTGATATCTCATCTCCAAAACCGGAGAGCCTATACCACATCTTTATCCCTCCTTTACAGCTCTTTAACTATCTGTTCAGCCCACTTTACCCAGGCGTGCTTCACATCATCTCTAGGGATGTTTACAGGGTCTTCTCCTGCTAGCACCCATAAATAGTATAGCGAATATCCTGGCGCAGCTACTACAGGATGATACCCCCTAGTAATTGGAAGGGCAGTATAGTCTGTTACTGTATAAACTTCGTCTATATCTCCCTCTTCTGTATATATCCTTTGAAATCCGAATCCGCTAGATGGATTCAACCTATACAGATAGACTTCTTCCATCTTCCATTCGTAAGGAGGATTATGTTTATCATGTTTGTGAGGAGGATAACTAGACCAATTCCCAGGAGGATTCACTGTCTCTCCCATTATTATGTGTTTTGCTCCAATTCTTTTGTCTATTACTTGAGTAACGTATCTCTTCCAGTTATGTGCACCAACTACTCTTCTCTCTACCTCATTTGGATTTACTATTACCACATCTACATCATTTGGTTCTGATTTTACAGTTGCGAAGACCAATTCGCTATTATCTAAAGCTTTAATATCGGCTCTTTTCCCAGGTGGAATATACAATCCCCAGGGTTTACTGTTGAATATCTCACTTCTAGGCCCTAAGATATATTTGCCATTAACCTCTACTTTCCCAACGCATAGGATACATCCTACTTCTCTTTCTCTTTCACCTAGCGATATAGCCTCACCAACTTTTAATCTAAGGATAAATAATTTTGTCCATTCGAGTCCCTGTACAGGAACTTCTAATATTCCTGTTCCCTCTGGAACTTTAGTTAGTTTAGAACCCATTTATTTCCACTCCTTTCTTAAATATTCAAGGACTTTAGGTAGCTCAGCTTTCTTATCTTCCCATCTACACTCTATGGATATGTAGCCTTTATAGTTTACCTCTTTAAGAATATTGAATAGGGCTTTAAAGTCATAGTCATTTTTACCCGGAGCAACTCTTCCTCTATCTGATACATGGACATGGTAAAGTTTTTCCCCTATCTTATAGATATTAGATAAGGGTTCATTTTCTAAATCTGCGTGATAGTTATCTATTAATACTCCTATGTTTGGGCTATTGATTTTATACGCAAACTCTAATCCCTCTAGCGTGGTATTTATAATATTGCTTTCCTTCTTATTTAAAGGTTCTATAGCTATTTTTATGTCATACTCTTTTGCGTATCTGTCTACTATCTTTAAAAACTCTATAATCTGTATACTAGCGGTTTCTTTAGAAAATCCCTCCGGAAAAGATCTAGACCTTCCGCTTCCGAAGACTATTATTTTCCCTCCAAGGGTACTTACTTTTTTTAAAGCTTCGTTAACATAGTTTTCTATCCTTCTTATATCTACATTTGGGCCTGTTATCGGTAAATCTCCTGGTAGAAATACATTAAATGAGTAGGCTTTAAGATTTGCTCTATCAAGCTTCTCTTTAACTTCTGAAATATTAGCTTGAATAATAGATGTTACTGCAAACTCTATAAAGTCTGCTCCGCTAGAACTTATAATATCTATCTCCTCTATTGAACCACAACATCCGAATTTCATTTTTACCTCCTTGCAGTTGTATTCCTTATAATAAGCTCAGGTTCAAGTAATATTCCTTGCCTTTCTTCTTTCATTAGTTTAAGAAGAAGCTCTACAGCCCTCTTACCTAATTCTTCTTTAGGCTGTCTAATTGTAGTAAGAGGGGGATCCGTAAAACTAGAGAAAAATATATCATCAAAACCTACAATTGATAGGTTATCCGGTATATTTATACCTAGATCTTTTACTGCTTTCATTACTCCAAATGCCATTAAATCATTATAAGTAAATATAGCGGTAGGAGGATTTTTTGCAGTAAGTAATCTTAATGTTTCTTTATATCCTGATTCTGCTACTGGAACATTAGAAGAGACTAAATTGGAGTTATAGCGTATTTTAGCCTCTTCTAGTGCTTTTTTATAGCCTGAAAGTCTTCTTTCAGCAGCTTCAGAGTGACCTGGACCATTAACAAATGCAATCTTTGTATGGCCAAGCTCTATCAAGTGTTTAGTTGCTAAATATCCTCCCCTTTCCATATCGGTTGAGACATAGGATATCTTAGGATGCTCTAATATTCTGTTTATAACCACTATTGGTAATCCTTCTTCAGCAAGATCAATTATATGTTCATTCGGTATTCTAGATGCAGATATAATGACTCCATCTACCGGACCTCGAGAGAAAAAATCTAAATAGTTTGTCTCCTTTTCTACAGATTCAGAGGTATTACCTAATAGAATCGTATAACCAACTTCACTAGCAGTTTCCTCTGCACCTCTTACAAGTTCTGGAAAAAAAGGATTAGTAATATCTGTTATTAAAAGCCCAATGTTTCTAGTACTTCTAGTTGTTAGAATCTGACCTCTATAATTAGGCTTATAATTTAGTCTCTTCGCTGCCTCTATAACTTTCTGTCTAGTCTTTTCACTTATTCCAGGAAATCCATTTAATGCTCTACTAACAGTAGAAGGGGATACCCCCGCTAATTTTGCCACATCCTGAATATTTGCTCTCTTCATACCTTCCCTCTATAACGATTGCAATTTTAGTTGCATTTTATAATGAAACCCTCAATATGTCAAGCGGTTGTGTTAACTGATCTGTAATCACTTTTGGGTTTCCTTCAATATAAGTAGCAGACTCCCTAGCTTACTTACCATTAAGATCATACCGTGTAATATCTGTAGCTAGAGATATGGCATATCTTATAAAAAACTTATCTTATTAGTGAAGGAATCTTTATCTCTAGGAGACTTCTCATTGTGACAGTTAATATTTCTTTACGCCCGTCTTTCCTCAAAATTAAATCTTCCCAAAGTATATACAAAGTTACTCATGTTATACATAGTTATACCCCCTAACTTTCTTCTGGTATACATGGTCTAGTTCTTCTGCTAGCTTTTCTATCTCTAGAGATAACTTTATAAGATCTATGGATTCCCTAAGTTTATCCAACTTACTTTTATTCTCCTCAGGAATTGCTTCTAGTTTCATAACTCTATTAAATGGTGTATCTAAGTCATATCTTTTCCTTATTTTACCACCAACTCTCTCCCTTTAGATAAGTTTCATCGTAGGCATAAATAGGTTGTATCTTAATGACACTAACTTTAGTAGCTTACCTATGAAGAGAGTTTATCTTGGTTGCATCTTATAAATGCTACTAGATGCTTAGAGGATACATATCCAGATATCCTCCATAACTCTGTAAGACTTTTTATAAGTTCTTCTGTGTAGTACTTCTTCCTACCCCTTTTGGAAGTTTGACTTAAGTTAGGGT
>JAOACC010000029.1 GCA_026418035.1 bacterium | reverse complement strand
TTTCCTGAGCATTTCCTCCCTTTATACTCTCAGGAGGATACAGTCTTAACCCTACATCTCTGGGGTCAAAGATAAATGTCTTTATCTCAGAATCTTCCACGAAAGATACCTTAGTTGGACCAGATATAGAGACCTCATCTAAATGATCCTCAAGTCCATGGACTATTACCGTTCTATGCATAGAAAGAAGTCTTACAACCTCCGAAAGTTTGTTCAATACTTCCTCGCTATAAACTCCTATAAGCTGAGCCTTAAGTTTAGCTGGATTTAACAGGGGACCTAGTAGATTAAATATAGTTCCAAAACCCATTTCTTTTCTAACCTTAGCGACCTTTCCTACCACCGGATGAAAATATTGGGCAAATATAAATGAAATCCCTTTCTCATCTATCTCCCTAGCTACAACTTTAGGATCATTTGAATACTGTATGCCAAGAGCTTCTATAACATCAATACTACCAGATCTACTAGATGCAGATCTATTACCATGTTTTGCAACAGCCACCCCGTATCTAGGAAGAAGAAGGGCAACCGCAGTAGATATATTGAAAGTCCCACTTCTATCTCCACCTGTTCCGCACACATCTATAGCTAATCTATTATTTGGGACCTTTATAGACATCTCTCTTAAACATTTTACAAAGCCAGCAATCTCCTCAGGGGTTTCTCCTTTTAGTTTTAAGCCCATAAGTAAAGCTCCTAGCTGGGATTCAGTCATATTATCTTCAGCTATCCTTTTAACAATCATATATGTGGTCTCTAGGTCTAGATGTTCTCCTCTAGAAAGTCTAATTAAGATATCTATACTCATCTCATCTAGCCTCCTTTAAAAAATTACTCAGAATTACCTTACCATACTCAGTCATACAAGACTCAGGATGAAATTGCACACCAAAAACGGGATAATCCTTTAATCTTATCCCCATTATGATATTATCATCTGTCCAACTTGAGATTTCAAAGATCTTAGGGGGATCAGTAACTATTAAGGAATGATATCTTGTAGCATAGAAAGGATTAGGAACATCTCTATAGATATCTTTTCCTGTATGATAGATAAGTGATACCTTACCATGAATAGGAACATTTGCCCTTACAACCTTACCACCAAAGGCGTATCCTATAGCCTGATGCCCTAGACATACCCCTAGGATAGGCTTTTCCTTATAGAAATTCTTTATGACCTCTACTGAGATACCAGCATTCTCAGGGGAAGAAGGTCCTGGAGATATAACTATTCCTGAAGGATTTAATCTCTTAACTTCTTCTATAGAGATAGTATCGTTTCTAAATACAATTACCTCTTCTCCTAACTCCTCTATATACTGGACAAGATTATAGGTAAATGAATCGTAGTTATCTATAAGGAGTATCATCCTTGCCTCCTTGCCAATTTTAAAGCCTCTATCATTGCCTTTGACTTATTGATAGTCTCATAGTATTCGGCTTCAGGATTAGAGTCATAAACTATCCCTGCTCCAGCTTGCGTATAACCGATGTTATCTTTTATAAATACACTTCTTATGGCTATACAGGTATCCATATTACCATCGGGTGTTATATAACCTACTCCTCCAGCATATGGTCCTCTATTGAATGGTTCTAACTCCTCTATTATCTCCATAGCCCTCACCTTTGGTGCTCCAGATACGGTTCCTGCAGGAAAGCTAGCTTTAAGGGCAGAAACACAATCTAAATTAGGTTTTAATCTTCCTTTTATACTGCTTACTATGTGCATAACATGTGAGTATCTTTCTATATCCATTAGCTTTTCCACCCTAACAGTTCCACGCTCAGAGACTCTTCCAACATCATTCCTTCCTAGGTCTACCAGCATAATATGCTCAGCCCTCTCCTTTTCATTGTTAATTAGTTCTTCCTCTAACCTTTTATCTTCTTCTAAATTTGCTCCTCTCTTTCTTGTCCCAGCTATAGGTCTAACCTCAACTATGCCATTTTCTACTCTTACTAGGACCTCTGGAGAAGAACCAATTATGTAAGTATCTTTAAACTTTAAAAAGAACATATATGGAGACGGATTTATAAATCTCAGAGCTCTATAAAGTTGAAGAGGATCTACTTTATTAGCATCGAATAAAAATCTCTGAGAGAGAACTATCTGAAATGCTTCT
Organism: bacterium; assembly: GCA_026418035.1. Lineage (GTDB taxonomy): Bacteria > DUMJ01 > DUMJ01 > DUMJ01 > DUMJ01 > DUMJ01. The sequence continues at coordinate 27,476 of JAOACC010000029.1, read as the reverse complement.
CCCATCTTTATATACTCAACAGCGGTTTCTACAGCCCTTTCAAAGTCATCTTTAGATATAGACCTTTCTATCTCTAGCTCATCTTGAGAATTAAAGCCATTCATATTATTTCTTGGCAGATTAAGTATATCTAAAGCATAAGACAGTTTATCAAAGGCAGAATTATAAACATTAGACTCATTACCATTAATAGTTACATCGGTAATAGCACTCATCCTGTTTTTTACATGGTCAAAAGCGATAACAAAATCAGGTCTAATAAATGCACCTAAAGGGAATTTTATAACGTCTTTCTCTGGAGAATAGGGAATTCTTTCTATATACCTTACTGCATCATAACTTATATAACCTACCAAGCCTCCCCAGAATCTAGGAAAATTAGGGGGAGAATATACATCCTTTTTTAAAGTGTTTTCTAGAACGAGAAACGGGTCATCATACACCTCATATACCTCTCTAGGTATCCATCCAAGGAAGGAATATCTACCAAGGTATTCTCCTTTTTCTACACTCTCTAAAAGAAAAACATAAGGAAAAGAAATAACTCTAGATAAAAGACTGATAGGAGTTTCTGTATCTTGTAAGATCTCTTTAAAAACTGGAAATACCTTATACTTATCTACTAAAGAGAAAAACTCTTCTCTTCTCATCTTATCTCAACTCTCCTTTCTAAATCTAATCTAAACTAAAAGATTGCCTAACAGTATAACATATAAGTCAACAGTATGTCAAAAACTACTCGAACTTTATATGGTAGACAAATTTAACGTTACTCTTCTTAGCGTTTCTAGGTCTACCTATAAAGGAATTATATTTCTTAGCTAATCTTTCTAAAACATTCATCTTTTCCTTATTTTTCTCTATCTCTGATTTAGCAGTTTTTATCCCTTCTCGCACCATATTAAGCCCAGGGATCATAACAAAACCAACAGCTCCACCCTCAGCTATTGCATTTAAGCTCATTTGTATTCGAGATAGGCTAGCGATTATATTCTTGATACTATCTAAAGGTATATCTGAAGAAAGTCTATACATCTCTAAACTACTCTCCTTGAGAGACTTTATCTTTGACTTTAGTATTTCTAACTCTTTCTTCTCTTCCTCTAATAAACTGAGTAAGCCTTCATTATTAGTGTCTTTTGTAAGATTTATCATCTTTTTATTTCTTTCTATCATCCTATCTATACTCTTATCTAGCTCGTTTAACGACTTAATTTGCATATCTAGGCTATCCTTTATCTTACCTATGTTATCCAGAGACTTTTCCTGATTATTACCATTTACAGCAACCCCTATCTCCTGAGCCATCTGCTTTAATAAGTCCTGCTGAAATTTAAGTATCTGATCTATCTGCTCTATACCACTCATATACTCACTAATACTGTTAAGTAATCCTGCCAAAGCTGGGGAGGATGGAATTAATACTATCTGTATAGAATCTAAAGATATCTTATCCATACTTATCTCTATCCAACCTTTAAAATCTGGTTGAGGCATTCCCATTAGATTAACTGTTATATTACTCCCAGCAGTTGCAACAGTTCCTCCACTAGAAACCCTAATATCCTTTATCTTAGAGGCATGAAAGTTGGTAGTTATTATGGCTGTGAATGGAGTATAGACCTCTTCTAATTCATTCTTTATCTTTACCCTATTAATAGTTTTGTTCTTTAATACAAATTCAACCTTTATGGTTCCATTTTTGCCCTTTGCATCTTTATACTGAATCTTTTTGTTGTTAAGATAATAAGCAACACTAAGAGATACAGGGAGCTTTTTATCCGTTTCTCCCCTATAGTATACATCTGATATACCGTCAACCTTACCCTCTATCTTTACGTTATTCCCATCTACAGATATCTTTCCATCTCCCAAAAGTTTTCTAACATTTCTAAGTCCAACTATGCTGTCGTAGACAGTATACTCACCGTTTCCTTCCACCCTTATCCAATCTATAACAACAGTCTTTTTAATACTTCCATTGGAATCTGTAATGGCATAGACAGTTTCATCGTCAGAAACAGAGATACTACTAGAAAAAGATGGTGGAATATTATAGAGGAATAAAATAGATATTAAGAACAAGATCTTAACGTAAAATTTAACTCTTTTCATCTTTATCATCACTCCATTTGTATGATGTGAATCTAAAAACCTTATCTAAAATAACTAACAGTGCTGGTAAGAAGAAAAGAACAATTATTAGGCTCAATAATCCACCTCTAGCAAGACTACCCATTGTAAGTCTTATAAGCTTTATATTACTGAAGATACTAGCAGGTAGATTCATAAGTATCATAGTTCCTGCACTGGTTATTATTGAGTGTGCCCCCCAATACACTGATCTGTTTACTGATTCGATAGGACTATTCCCTTTCCTTCTCTCTTCTTGATATCTACTTGTAAGAAGCACTGCATAGTCTATCGTAGCTCCAAGCTGTATTGTTCCTAAGATGGAAGGGATAAAAAATGGCATAGGGGTATTAAAGAGATAATAATATCCTATATTTAGCCATATAGCTAATTGTATAACTAATGTAAGAGTCAAAGGGACAGAGAATGAAAGAAAACCTAATGCTATGATAAGTACTATTAACACTAGAGAAAGTCTAGTGGTTATACGCTGATCTTTAAATGATATGTCCCTTATATCTGTTAGAAGGACAGATTCTCCTGTTAAATAAGCCTCTCCCTTTACCTTTTGTTCAATAATTCTTGCCATAGATTCTTTAAGCCTTTTACCCTTCTCATCTCCTAATCTGTAACCTAATGAAACAGATGCAAATGTATAGCCATTATTAGTAAACCTATTTATAAGAGATTTTGGTATCAATTCCTCCGGTAGAGCAGGATCTAGCACAGTAGAATAATGCATAACCGCTTTTACCCCATCTAGGCTTTTAATGCTTGTAAGCGCATCAGTTAAACCTTGAGCATCTTCTCTTGCAACTATAAATGCACTCTCTGTCCTACCAAAGATCTCATTTGACTTATTCATTACCGCTACCGAAGGAATATCTTTAGGTAGAAAGATATTTATATCAAAAACAGGTTCTGTTTTACTATTAGAGTAGAGAGAGGTTACAAGTAATACTACAAAAACTATAGTAAAGAGATAGGAATATCTTCCTGTAAATTTTCCTAAATTGCCAACGCCCAAAGGTATAATTCTATGTCTTTTACCTGAGATGAATCTATCAAATAAAAGAAGTAATGATGGAAAGAGGGTTAATACAACAATAAGGGATATAAAGACACCTCTTACTAGGATCCAGCCCATTATACTATAGAGAGTAAGTCTACCAAAAGTAAGGGCAAAGAAGCCAGCTATAGTAGTTAAAGAGCTTAAAGAGATAGGTTTAAATGTAGATAAAATAGCAGATACCATAGCTGATTCTTTATCTCTATTAGATCTTTCTTCCTCGTATCTATGATAGAGAAATAGTGCATAATCCAGAGTAACAGCCACTTGGAGTATAGCGACTATTGTGTCCATTAAAAAGTAGAGAGACTTTCCTGAGATAGCGGTAAAAGCCAAGTTTATTAAAACACCAACTATCATAGAAAACACCATAAGAACAGGGACTAAAGCACTTGGAAAGGTTAAAAATAGGAAAATCACGACAAAGAGGATGCCTAGAGAGAAATATACTAGAGTAGAGTTTTTAAAATAATCTTCCATATCATAAGAGATAACCTCGCTCCCAGTAAGTCCTGCCCAACTAGGTAAAAGTTCTTTTATCTCTCTTATCTGTTCTTTATAGGAATTACTAGACCTTAAGGTTATACCAATTTTATAAAAACCTTCCTTATACCAAGAATTTGAATTACTATTCCACAACTCGTCTGGATAGGCAAGGTCCTGATTATTCCCAAGCCAGCTTACAGATATAACATATGGCAAAGACTCTAACTTTTTGACTAGCAATTCTATCTCCTCTATATTATCTCTCTCGCAGAGTATGGTAAACTCTGGACCTTTAGCAATCTTCTCAGAGAGTATCCTAATACCAGTTAAGGATTTAATATTAGAAGGTAAGATATCAAAGATGCTATAAGAGAGCTTTCTATGTGGCATAATTAGTATAGAAATTACTGCCAAGAGGAGAAAAATTACTAGTATGTATATTCTCTTCTCTACTACATATTCTGCCAGCGGTTTCATACTGTCCCGTTACTCAATCCAAGCCATACTTTTCTACTTAGCTCTTGTATCGTTGGAACCCTTTCATTAAATATAAACCTTACCCAAAAATTTATCACTGCCCCAAGCAGTATAATTATATCACTTTCATCACAGGAGCCTTTCAAGGTAGTTATAAAATCTCTTAATCTTTCTTCTATCAATCCACCAAAGGAAACAGTCAACTTTTCTCTTGCCTGGATAGGAGCAAAACTTACCTCTCTAACGATAGTAAATATGTTAGAGGCATACTCCTTAGCTAGATTTAGATTTAGCTCAAAGAAGGCTTCAAGAAGTTCTAAAGGCTTACCTTTCTTATTTTCTAGAATAGTAGCAAATTGCTTACTAACCTCTTCTAAAAATAATCTAACCACCTCACTGAGGAGACTTTCTTTAGAAGAAAAGTACGTATAAAAGCTTCCCTTAGAGATACCAGCAAGTCTGGTAATCTCATCTATAGAGGTTGCACTAAAGCCCTTTTCTAAAAACAGCCTTAAAGCCGAGTTCAATATATCTTCTCTCTTTCCCAATCTATTTATCTCCTCCGACTGACTGGTTAGTCAATTATAATTGTAACATAACAGTCAAGAGGTACACGTTTATTACTCTATAAAACTTATCTTTCTCAGCCAGATCTCACATAAATCAGTCCACTTGGATATATAAGGATTGCCTTTAGCTAAGCCCAAACCATGTCTTCCACTTTGGAAGATATGAAGCTCAAATGGTATATCAAACCTCCTAAGAGCTTCTACAAAAAGAAGACTATTCTCTACGGGAACACTTGCATCATCAGCTGTATGCCATATAAATGTGGGAGGGGTATTTTCTGTTACACGATTTTCACAGGAGAGAGCTTCCCTCAGTTCATATGGATGGTCTTCTCCAAGAAGACTAAGCATAGAACCTTTATGATAAAACCTAAGAAAACTTATAACAGGATAGCAGAGTATAAGGGCATTTGGCTTTGAGCTTATCCTCTCTATTGGGTCACTAGAATTAGAATCCCCATCATCAAAGAATACTGCAGACATACAGGCAAGATGACCACCAGCAGAGAATCCTAGTATACCAATCCTATTTGGATCAATATGAAATTTATCTACATTAAATCTTACAACTCTTATAGCCCTTTTAATATCTAAGAGTGGATAGGGGTATCTGTAAGGAGCTACTCTATAGTTAAGGACAAAAGATGAAATACCTATACTATTAAGCCATAAGGCTACTGGTTCCCCCTCATGTTCTGCCCTCCTCACATATCCTCCACCAGGACAGACAATAATAGCGCTATTTACCCTACCATTTTCTAAAGTATAGGGAGTTATAGAAGGGATTTCTCCATTATTGATACTGGAGTTATATCCAGGGATATCTCTTTCCCATAGTGGAATCATACTTCACCTCTTTCTCAATCAACTATCAATATGGTTTTAATTATAACACTAAGAGAGAATCATGATTGACAAATTTTAAAATATGTATAGAATGAAAGTGTAAAATTTTTTAAACAAGGGAGGTTAAGATGAAAAGAGTTATAACTTTTATGGTTTTGTCCCTGTTATTATTAGTATCTACAAATCTTGCTATTGCAGGAGAAGTCAAGGCTTACAATGCTGGCTTAGTTATAGCAGAAGATGTTACCGAAGACGAGGATGGACTTATTGTTCTAGACGGACTGTTTTCTATAACTACATTCAAAAAGCTTCCTGGAATTGATAACTTTAAGGTCTATTCGCGTTGGATTGGTAGCGGAAAACACACAATAAAAGTCCAGGTAGTGGATGAGGCAAACAATATTATTATGGATAGTGATGATATAGCCCTAGAGTTTGATAGAGATAACTCAACATACTACCATTATTTTGATTTCAGTAACATAGTATTTACTAAACCTGGTATATATTGGATTCAGGCATTATTAAATGGCGAAGTAGACTATGAGATCCCTATGTTTATTGAACTAGAAGGGAAAGAACTAAAATTTAAGGATGCACCAGAATACCCAGCTCTAATACTCTCTGCACCTGCAGGTAGCGTAACGGAAAAAGATAATGGACTTCAAGTAGTATCCGGTATATTTGAGTACTTTGCTTTCAAGAGATTTCCTTCTGCGTATGATTTTATTATAGCTAATGTATGGTATTCTGGAGAAGGGGGATATAGCCAGCACATAGAATTTTTAGATCCAGATGGAAGAGTTATCTATAAGTCAGAGCCACAGGATTTTGAACATGGACCTAAGACTGTATCTGTAGTGTATGACAAGTTAGAGGATATAATATTCCCCAAGGCTGGTACTTATACGGTTAAAGTTTATCTTGACGATGATTCAATCTTTGATTATCCCATATTAGTAGTCCAACAATAAAGATATATATTAATCTAGATTTATGAATGGTAGAGGTGGGTTTTCTCTAATTGAACTTATTGTTGCAATGACGGTGATAGGCATCCTATTAATGGCTCTAGTTCCTTACATAATCAAAACTGCAGATCACAAGGCAAGAGAATTAGGAGTGATAACTGCAGTACGGGCAATCCAAACTACCCTTGAAATGTATGCATCGAGACGGATAGATGAACCTTTCTATCCAAATACCTTAGAAGTTTTAACCGCTACTGTGAATAGTCTTGCAAGTCTAGTATCACCAGCTATGACTAATCCTTTTAATGGGAAAAGATATCTAAGTACGGTTAGTGAAAAAGACACCTTTGTCTTCTACTTGGGTGTAGAAACCGCAACTATAACTCCAGGTTTGATTATATATCAAGTCTCCCCTGAAGGTAAGTCTTATACTTTGATACCCTACGGGGTAGATGCCACTATAATCTCCAACCATATTCTCACTGGCAGTCGATAAGATAAATTAGTCTATAATCTTCATCTAAAAAGGATATCAGAAGAAGGATGCCAGGGGTGAAATTTTGTTCAAGTTTATACAAATTATAGAGTATATGTTATAATATCTCTGTTAGAATATTAAATACTGGAGGAGATAGAAAGACTAATAAAGAATAAGAACTATATCTTAAAAACTAAAAGAATAACTAAGTTTAGTTAGCCTCTAAGGCTGAGATAGTTTAAAATCAAAATCTATTAGGAGGGTTGAGAGATGAAAAAGATAGGTTTAGTATTACTGTTAGCTATTTTTATAAGCACTGGAGTTATACTCCAAGGAATAGCGCAACAGCTTCCTCCAGGAATACCAAGAGAGGAGACTCTTATTATAGACCAAATCTTTAGATACAGCATCGTAAATAACTTCAATCTCTGGGTATCTGGGGTCCCTAATCCTACTAGACAATCCTTAGCCTTCGATACACTGTGGTATGTAGACCAACAAACGGGTAAATGGATAAATTCTCTAGCTAAATCAGCACCTATATATAACAAAGACTTTACTGAATTAACAATCAAACTTAGAGATGGAATCTACTGGAGTGATGGGGTGAAATTCACTGCTGATGACGTAGTGTTTACTATTCAAAATATCAAAGATCATCCAGGAATGCTCTGGCATGAACAGTTTAACTTATACGTAGATAAAGTATCTAAAACAGATAACTTTACAGTTGTAATTAAGCTAAAGAGACCTAATTCTAGATTCCACTATCTATTCACCACTAGATACAATGCATGTTATATACAACCTAAACATATATGGGAAAAGGTATCTGATCCATTAAAGTTTACATTCTATCCCCCAGTAACTTTAGGACAGTATGTCCTTAAAGATTCAGATCCAGCCGGGTACTGGGAATTATATGAAAGAAGAACAGATTGGCAGAGGACAAGTGCTGGAATAATTACTCGTAAAGCAGGGCCTAAATACGTACTTACTATCTTCTATGGTCCAAATGAAAAGAAGGTTGGAGCTATGATCCAACATCAATTAGATTTACTAATGGACCTTGATATTGAAGCTTTCCAGACGCTTCTTAAGAGAAATTCTTATGCTAGGTCTTGGTATAAAGACTTCCCATGGGCTTGGCGTGATGAATTAGATATAAGATACTATGGATTTAATCTTGAAAAGGCGCCATACAATATAAAAGATGTTAGATGGGCTTTAGCTTTAGCCCTAGATGTAGTCAAATTAAACGCTGAATATATTGGTGGAGTCACCAGAGTAACCCCCATTCCTCAACCAGCTACACCATTCCATATGAAATATTTCCATAAGCCTCTAAAGACTTGGCTCAGAAATTTAAGAATTGAGGTAGAAAAGGGTAAATACTTTAAGCCATTCGACGAAAGTGTTCCAGAGAGGCTAGCAACATGGGCAAAGAGCCAAGGCTATCCTGTAGCTGGAGATTTAGAAGACCTTTTTGGTATTGGTTGGTGGAAGTATGCTCCCGATGTATCAGAAAGACTCTTAGTAAAGCATGGATTCAAGAGAGACAAAGATGGTAAATGGTTACTACCAGATGGGAAACCTTGGAAGATAACCATAATTGCAGCTCCCGACGAGGTAGATGTCTTTAGATTAGCTATCGGTGCTGCTGACCAGTGGAAGAAGTTTGGTATAGATGTAGATATAGAAAGCTTAGAGAGAACTCCATACTATACTAGACAAAATATGGGTGACTTCATCTGCACATCAAGCTGGGGAATGGCTGCAGGAAGTGGTGCCAGTGCTGTTATAGATAAATGGCCATACGCATACTTCTTACATTCTAGATACTACAAGCCAACAGGAGAGCTACAAACTACAGGAAACTATCTTAGGATAAAGTCTGCCAAGGTTGATGAATTAATAGATAAAATGGAGGCTATGCCACCAACTGATCCTAAAAATGTAGCCATAGTAAGAGATTGGCTAAAACTCTGCACAGAAGAGATGTTTGCCATACCTACATTGAGCTTTAAGAAATTCGTTACATTTGACACCTATTACTGGACTAACTTCCCAACCGCTGAAAATCCTTATGGACAACCTTGTTACTGGTTTATGGGTGGGAAATTTGTATTGCCATATATAACTTCTACGGGAAGAAAGTAATCTAAATATTAATATCCCCAGGAGACAGTTTACTCTCCTGGGGATAATTCTAAGTAAGGAGGAACTCTATAAGTGGAAAATCTTTTAAAATACATTGTATCAAGATTTTTCCAATGGCTAATTGTAGTTTTTGTTGGGATAACAGTAATCTTTATCGTTCCTAGATTTACCCCTATGGACCCTATCCAAACTACTCTTAATAGGGTAACAGCTTATTCTTACATAGACCCTGACGCTATAAACAAAATGATAGAAACCTTAAAGGACCTTTATGGATTAAAGGGAACTATTTTTCAGCAGTATGTGAATTTTTGGAAACATCTACTTCTAGGAGACCTTGGACCATCACTTTCTCTCTTTCCTACCTCAGTTATGGATGTTATTAGGACATCTCTCCCTTGGACCATAGGACTACTGGCAGTTTCTACATTTTTATCTTGGGTAACTGGTATACTATTAGGCACTTTGGCGGAATATTTCTCTAATAGAAAATGGAGTCAGGTCTTAGGAACGCTTGTTATGTGTATTTATCCGGTCCCTTACTATATAATAGCTCTTATCTTGGTCCTTCTCTTTGCCTATATTATCCCAATCTTCCCTTTAGTTGGTGGGGCTGCTATAGGGCTTAAGCCTGCATTATCACTTAACTTTATTGCTAGCCTAATTAAGCATGGATTTTTACCTGCTCTTTCTCTAATGATAGGAAGTGTAGGCTGGATATTTCTAAGCCAAAGATCTCTAACATCAAGGCTTGTTTCTAGTGACTTTATAACTTTTGCTGAGACAGCTGCATTGCCAAGAAAAAAGATATTATCTTATCTAATTAGAAATAGTATGCTCCCACAGATAACAGATCTTGCCCTTCAGCTTGGAAGTATCTTTAGTGGAGCACTTATAACAGAGCTAGTCTTTTCATATCCAGGGATGGGATATATACTCTACTCAGCTATACTTCAGGCAGATTTCAATCTTATAATGGGAATCTCTATCTTTTCCATTATTGGAGTATCTACAGCTGCTTTAGCATTAGATATAATCTATCCATTCTTGGATCCAAGAATCAGATATAAATAGAGGTGAAAGATGGGCGTAATAAGGAGTCTTCTAAAGTACGATAAAAGATTTACCTTTGGTTTTTTTATTATTGTATTTATAATCTTTCTTTCAATATTGTCCTTTTTCTCACCGTATGATCCAAGTGATAGATACATAGTTCCAAGAGATAGGCCACCTAATCTTCAATATATACTGGGAACAACATCATTAGGACAAGATGTCTTTTGGTATCTAACGATAGCAATAAGAAATTCTCTTATAATTGGACTTATATCTGTTTCCCTCTCTAGATTGATAGCTACAACTATAGGACTTGTATCTGGTTACCTTGGAGGGAATGTGGATAGTATCCTTACAACTTTAGTTGATAGTTTTAATGTAATCCCTCGATTACCTATATTAGTATTAATCTCTTTTGCCTTTAGAGGCTACTTAAATTTTCTTGGTATAGGACTTCTTCTTGCCTTTTTCGACTGGGCATGGCCCTCAAAAAGATACAGGTCTCAAATACTAAGTTTAAGGGAACGAGAATTTACAAATACCGCAATATTCTCAGGGAGAAGAACCTTAGGGATAATCTTAAAAGAGCATGTCCCATTCCTTCTACCATATATTATGGCAGATTTCATAAGTGGATTCCTGTGGGCTATAGGAATGCAGATTACACTATCTATTCTAGGACTCTTTAACCTAGATATTCCTACCATAGGAACAATGATATACTGGGCTAACTACTATCAATCAATCCTCAAGGGAACCTGGTGGTGGATTGGTTCACCAATAGTAGCATTGATCTTAACAGTTATGAGTTTTTATTTCTTATCTGTGAGCCTTAGTAGTTATCTCGATCCAAGACTTAGAGTATTAAGGGTAAAGGAGAAAACAGAATAGATATGCCTGAAAAAATAGTTACTATAGAAAATTTAAAAGCTTACTATCTAATGGAAAGCTATGGAATTAATAGAAGAGTATACGCGGTGGATGAAGTCTCTTTTGAAATCTTTAAGGGAGAAATTTTGGGAATAGCTGGAGAATCAGGATGTGGTAAGACTACTCTGACAAAGACCCTTCTAGGGATAATAAAACCACCGTTATATATAATGGGGGGAGAGATAAGATATAAGACACTAGATGGAGAGATAAATATACTAGCTCTCCAAGAAGAAGAGATTAAGAAGTTGCGATGGAAAGTAATGTCTTATATACCTCAAGGTTCTATGAGTGTCCTAAACCCTCTTAGAAAGATAAAAGACACCTTTCAAGACTTTGTAGAAGCACATCAACCTGAGATGGATAAAATTACTTTTAACAACATTATTAGGGAACACTTAGTCTCCTTAGGACTTCCCTTGGAGGTATTAAACCTTTATCCACATCAACTTTCTGGAGGAATGAGACAGAGAGTAACAATAGCCTTATCAACAATCTTCAAACCGGAGGTAATTTTCGCTGACGAGCCTACTACCGCATTAGACGTAGTAGTACAAAGAGGAGTTCTGCAACTCTTACAAAAGATTCAAAAGCAGGCTGGAAACACGTTAGTAATTATAGGACATGATATGTCTATACATGCTAGGATAACCAATAGAATAGCAATTATGTACGCAGGAAAGATAATTGAGATAGGAGAGACAAAAGATATATATAATAATCCACTACATCCTTATACAAGGTATCTAATAGGGTCTCTCCCAAGGATAGGGGATAAATCTTATAAGACAAGTATTCCTGGAACTCCACCATCATTGGCTAATCCCCCCACAGGATGCAGATTTCACCCCAGATGTCCAGACATAATAGATATATGCTCTAAGGAGGAACCACCACTAGTAGAGATTAAAAATGGACATAAGGTAGCATGTTTCCGAGTATCTGATGGAGGGCAAGATAATGAGTAATGATAAACTTCTCTCTGTTAAGAATTTGACTAAGATATTTAGAGTAGGTAGTCTGCTCTTTAAGAAAGACCTAATAGCGGTAAATAGAGTATCATTTGATATAGATAAACAAGAAATCTTTACCCTAGCCGGAGAAAGTGGTAGTGGTAAATCTACCTTTGCACGTATGTTACTTGGATTGATAAAACCTACTTATGGAATCATACTCTATAAAGGAGTAGATATAACCAAGATAAAAAGTGCTAAAGAAAAGCTCTGGTTTACAAAGGAAGTGCAACCCATATTTCAGGACCCATTTGAAACATTCAGCCCTCTAAATAGGGTAGAGACATATCTCTATGACACTGCCATTAACTATGGTATAGCTAAAAAAAGGGACGAAGTATACAGAATAGTAGTAGACAAATTAAATGCGGTTGGACTTTCCTTAAGAGAGATTCAGGGCAGATATCCTCATGAACTCTCTGGTGGACAGCTTCAAAGGGTTTCTATAGCAAGGGCACTAATAACAGAGGCATCCCTACTTGTAGCAGATGAACCAGTATCAATGATAGATGCTTCCTTAAGGATGTCTATAGTGAATCTCTTCAAAGATCTTAAAGAGAAATTTGGCCTTAGTGTGTTCTACATAACTCACGACCTTGCTACTGCATATTATATAAGTGACCGCATAGGAGTAATGCTTAGAGGAAGCATAGTAGAATTGGGACCTGTAGAGAAGGTGCTTAACGAACCTATGCACCCCTATACTCAGATACTTAAGCAATCTGTTCCTGACCCAAATCCAGAGAAACAGTGGGAAGAAGATATACAATTATCTGCCTTTGATATAAGAGAGTTCACTATGACCGGATGTAAATTTTCTGCTAGATGCCCCTTTGTTATGGATATATGTAAGGAGAAAGATCCTGATAATATTGATACTAATGGCAGAATAGTCAAGTGTCACTTATATAGATAAAAAAGATATATCTTAATCTTCCCTTTCCCCTCTTGGATCTATATGGACAGATATATTTGCCTCTTTTAACTTCTTTTTTAGCCTATCCTGAACCTCTAGGGCTATTCTATGTGCATCTTTTGCCGAAAGGTTATCTTCTACCTCTATATGAAGAGACACAACCTTACTACTCTGATAATCATGGACAAGTATATCATGAAGGTCTAAGACACCTGGAACAGACAAAGTAATATCCTTTACTCGCTCTAAGAAGTCTTTATCAGGAGCTTTCCCTAAAAGAAAATCAATAGATGACTTTATCAACTCTATACCAGTCATACCTATAAAAACAGCTACAACTAAACCAAGAATTCCATCAGTATAGAAAAGCTTGAATCTAACAAATATAAAGCCAAGCCCTACTAATAGTGAAGCTATGGCATCACTCCTATGATGCCATGCATCTGCTATTAAAGCAGAAGAATTGATCTTTTTACCTAAAAATATTGAGAACCTTGCCATCCATTCCTTAAATAAGGCAGAGATAAGCATAAATATCATTACAATAACATTAAACTCTACCTTTGGAGGATTTATTATTCTCTCTATAGACGTCCTTCCAAATTCATAAGCTACCAATAGAAGCATAAAAGCAATTATCAATGTAGCTATCTGCTCGATTCTCCCATGACCAAAAGGATGTTTCTCATCAGCAGGTTTACTTCCAAATTTAAAGCCCAAAAGAACCACTATTGAAGTTAGAACATCAGAAAGAGAATGAAAACCTTCAGCTATTAAAGCAATACTATTAAGTGCCAATCCAAAAAGGAATTTAACAAGAAATAATAAGATATTACCAATAATACTTACCCAAGCCTCAAGATATCCAAAATCCCTTCTACTTCTATGAGAAAAGAACCTCTCTATAAGCCAGGCATTAAAACTCAAAATACATCCCTCCTTCTAAGAATGAATTATTGGGAAGTCCTGCAGTGAGGATACTGCTGCTCCAGAAAGGAGCCCGGCTTTACCTGTTCTTCCCCCAATTAGGATTTTAATCCACGCTTGTTAACTGTCAAGTATCTATAGATCTACAAACTCAGGGCTTCGTCTATTGAATACAGCTAGCCTTCTAAATCCTAAACTCTTTACCAAAGAGTAAGTATCTTTAATAAATCTTCCTGCATCCTCGGGTAAATGAGCATCAGAACCGAAAGTAACTGGCACATCATACTTAGAAATAACCTCTAAAAACTTAGGAGAAGGATATATCTCTTTAACAGGTCTCCTTAAGCCTGAGGTATTTATCTCTAAAACAATTCTAGAATTGGCTATCACCTTAGCAACATCTTCATATATCTCTTCTATATCATCTGGTAATGGCACGCCCCAAAGTTTTATTAGATCTAGGTGAGCGATAATATCAAAGAGTCCGCTATTGATAGCTCCTTTAACTCTATCGAAATAATCTATAAAGATTTCTTCTAAGTCATTACTCCATCTAGGGTCATTTGGATCTATGTCAAAACCAAACCCACTTCTAAGCCAGTGGACTGAACCTAAGACATAGTCAAAGACATCATACTTTTCTAAAAAATCCCTAATCTCATCCTCCTTTTCAGGGAAATAATCCATCTCTAAACCTATCTTTACATTGTAACTACGCTTTATCTCCTCCATAAAGTTTATATATTTTTCTAATGAGCTATCACACCACTTCTCTGTATATGGAAGATGTGAATAGATGTATCTAGCCTCTATAAATCTATGGGCATGTTCGCTTACACCAACCTCTTTTATGCCATTCTCTAATTCCTTACTATAGAACTCTTCCCACCACTTTTTTGTAAATTCGCCTTTTTCTAGATGCATATGGTAGTCCAGTAGCAATTTTATTCCTCCATTCCTTATAAAAATTTATGGCGGAGAGGGTGGGATTCGAACCCACGGGGTATTTCTACCCGCTCGCTTTCGAGGCGAGTGCCTTAATCCACTCAGCCACCTCTCCACCAAATCTACTATTCTTCTATAAGCTCTACAGGCTTAATCTTAAGTTTACCTTCCGCTAACTCCTTTATGGCTATACTTATTGGATTTAGCTTCCTTGTAAGGAGTGTTGCTGTATCATATATCTCTTCTGCACGCTTCGTCACAGCTAGAGTTACTATATATCTATTGGCTGTTATCCTTAATACCTTATCTAGGTCTGATATCTCCAAAGTATTCAACCTCCTTTAATACCCTCGGTATAAGTCTCCTTTCTAATATCCGTAATACCCTAGTACTAAAAAAATCCTTATCAGTTAATGGCTTAACTAATATGCATCTAATCCCAATTATATTACTGCCAAATACATCCATAAATAGTTGGTCTCCTATAGAGACAATATTCTCTCTTCTTAAACCAAGTATCCTTACAGCTCTAAAAAAACTAAATGGTAAAGGCTTAAAGGCATTTGTTATTACCGGTAAACCTAACTCTCTACCAATAGATACAGCCCTAGCCTTATTATCCGTATTAGACAATAGGCAACATTTTAACCCTAAGCTCTTTAAACTTTGTATAAATCTTAGGGAGCCTTTGGGTATATCCCAAGATCCCCAAGGGACAAGGGTATTATCTATATCCAGTATAATTCCCTTGATATTATAACTTAATAGCCTCTGAACATCAATATCCAATATACTGATGGCATAGCCAAATGGCTTTAGATATTTAAATAACACCTATTATTCTTTTACCTGAAATTCCGCCTCTACAGAACCAATAGCCTCTAATACCTGATTTTTGGTATTTAGTATAGCTTCATTACTCTTTAATGTTATATCTTCCCTAGTGATAACTACACTTCCAGACAATCGGAATTCATCCTTATCTATTAGGAATATCCCGCTATTAGCGGTAGCCTTAGTCCCTTCCTGTTCTACAGTTACCTGTTCTACCTTTGCCTCTTTAGTATTTGTATTATAATCAAGTCTACTACAATTTACCGTAGCAGAAACATTACCCTTTTCGTCAAGGCTTAAAATCTTTACATCCTTCTTTATAACGATTCTATTATTTTTTAGAGCTGCTTCCATATCTGTTCCTGTAATCCTTAATCTTTCCATCTCTACCCTTACCGCTCCAGGAACAACCATTGTCTGCTTATCCTGATCAAAGTCTAATCTACTCCCCCATATCTTAGGGCCATCCTTGAGTTCAACCCGCACATTACCCTCTACTTTTAAGAGCTTTGTCTTCATATCGTATACAAATTTATCTCCATAGAGTTTTCCACTCTGGGTAGTAGTCTGCTGTCTCTGAGCATAGATAATAGTAGGGGTAAACATTAATAAGCACAAGACTAAAATTAATAACTTACGCATACGACCTCCTTTCTAAAACTCTAATACTGGATTACCTGATAGTTCTATCTTTTGAGCTATAAAATCTGCCCTTATATTTGAACATCTAGCCCTATAGGAACTAATACGAACCTCTATATTTCCATTAGCCTCAAAGATACTATTTCTATTCTCCCAATTCAGGCTATCTGCTAACACCTCAAAATCCTTTCCCTTAATCTTTCCCTTAGAGTATATCTTAAAATCATTATTAACTAGATTTACCTCACCACCTATACCCTCAAAAGAGACAATCAGATCTCCCTTTTCATCAAAGACGCTACCTTCAATCTTTCCATCTATAGTAGCGGTAGTTTCAGTCCTAGCAGTGAACCTTTCCGCTTTTAACACAAAGCTTCTTCTACCTTCATACATACCTACTATTTCTCCACCCTCTATCACTAGTTTAGGCTTAGGTACTGTCTCTTCTTCTTTCTCAGGAGAAGTCTTCCAGAGCCACCAACTCAAAAGGAATAAACAGATAATTACAATAATTACAGTTAAATGCTTCATAGAGTCTCTGTGATCTCTCTATAAAGTTCTTTCACCTCATCTAGATGCTCATAGTCTGTCATATCTACTTTTATCGGCGTAATAGAGATATACCCATCCCTTATAGCACTAAGATCACTTCCATCTTTATCATTATCTATAGGAGAGGCATCAAGCCAATAGTATGGCTCTCCAGAAGGATCAAACCTTTTAATAATCCTAGGTAGATACCTCTTCGACCCTTGATGAGTAAATCTAACCCCTAAAGGTCTCTCTATAGGAGGGATATTTACGTTAAGAAGAACATCTTTAGGTAATCCATACCTTAGAACTAATTCTGCTAACTTACGTGTAAAATCTCCAGCCATCTCAAGAATACATTCCTTTACCTCACTATAAGAAGCTAGTGAAACCGCTATGGAAGGGATACCACATATAACTCCCTCCATAGCGGCAGATACGGTCCCAGAATAAGTGATATCTATACCTACATTTGCCCCATGATTTATACCAGAAACTACTAGGTCTACTTTATCCTTTATAATCTCATATATGCCAATAAGGATACAATCTGCAGGAGTCCCAGTAGTTACCCAAGTTTCTATGCCATCAGGAATCCTCTTTATCCTTATAGGCTCCTTTAATGTTATAGCGTGACCACCAGCACTTCTCTGTCTATCAGGAGAAACGATTACTACTCTACCTAACTTACCTAGATGCCTCCCTAGTACCGAAAGTCCACTAGCACCAAGTCCATCATCATTAGATACTAGGATTGTAGGTAAAACTTTTGTCATCTACGGGGTTCTACTATAAACTTTATCGCTGTCCTTTCCTCGTTATCTATCTCCACATTGACAAATGCTGGGATGCATATGAGCTCTATACCGCTTGGAGCTAAAAATCCTCTAGCTATAGCTATCGCCTTTACTGCCTGATTTACTGCTCCTGCCCCTATAGCCTGCATCTCAACAGATCCTTCTTCTCTTATCACCCCTGCTAAAGCACCGGCAACAGAATTTGGATTAGATTTTGCAGATACCTTTAATGTTGTCATTCTTCAATCCTCCTTATAATATTTTCTAATTCTTTCTATAGATATAGCCTTACCCGAACTAGTATCTATCTCCAATATTATCCCATTAAAAAGGGTCCTTCCTTTAGCCACTCTAAATCTCCTAGGGAGGGAAGTCAAAAATTTCTCTATAATGAGATCTTTATCTTCCCCTATAATTCCATCCGCAGACCCTATCATCCCTACATCAGATATATAAGCGGTTCCCAATGGAGATATCTCTTCGTCAGCAGTCTGGACATGAGTATGTGTTCCAAATATAGCACTTACCATACCATCAAGATATCTCCATAGGGCTATCTTCTCCGAGGTAGCTTCAGCATGAAAATCAATTATTATTGACTTTACCCCTTCATTGTGTAACTCTTCTACCAACTCTTTGCCCTTCCTAAAAGGACAGTCTAGGTATACCCCTGTAAACACGCGTCCCATGAGATTAATAATACCAAGTTTCTCCTTATTCGGCAAGTCTAATATTAAATACCCCCTGCCTGGCACATCAGGGGGATAATTAAAGGGCCTTAGAATTCTCTCCTCTTCTCTAACTAACTCTACCCCTTCTTTTTTATCCCAGATATGGTTCCCAGAAGTAATTACATCTACAGAAAGGGAGAAGAGCTCTTCTGCTACTTCTTTGGTTATACCAAAACCACCGGCAGAGTTCTCCCCATTAACTACTACAAAATCTATATTTACTGTCTCTTTGATCTCTTCCAAAGCCTTAGCCAAGGCTTTTCTTCCTGGTCTTCCTACTACATCTCCTCCAACTAGGATTCTTACTATATCACCTTGCATATTCTATCGCTCTCGTCTCTCTTATAACTATTACTCGTATCTGACCTGGATATTCCAGTTCATCCTCTATCCTTTTTGCAAGGTCTCTAGCTAACTCATAAGCAGATAGGTCATCTATCTTTTCCGGTTCAACTATAACCCTTATCTCTCTACCAGCCTGCAAAGCATAAGCCTTCTCTACTCCGTCAAATGCGGTAGCTAACTCTTCAAGTCTCTTTATACGTCTTATATAAGCTTCTATAGTCTCCTTACGAGCACCAGGTCTAGCTGCTGATATAGCATCTGCAGCCTGAACTAAAACCGCTTCTATACTGTTTGGTGTTTCCTCTCCATGATGACTAGCTATAGCATTTACTACTATTTCATTCTCGTTATACTTACGTGCAAACTCTGCCCCAAGTAATGCATGAGGTCCTTCAGCGTCATAATCTAAAGCCTTTCCTATATCATGGAGGAGACCTGCCCTCTTGGCTAGTGTAGGGTCTAAACCTAATTCTGCTGCCATTACACTTGCTAATCTAGAGACCTCTTTCGAGTGTTGTAATACATTCTGTCCATAGCTAGTTCTAAAAGTAAGCCTTCCGAGCGCCCTTACAATCTCGGGGTGAATTCTAGTTATTTTAGCCTCAAATATAGCCTTCTCTCCCTCTTCCTTAATCCTTGCCTCAACTTCTTGTTGAGCCTTTTCTACCATCTCTTCTATACGAGCAGGATGAATCCTTCCATCCTGAATAAGTTTTTCAAGGGATATTCGGGCTATTTCCCTTCTTATAGGGTCATAACTTGATAGAACAACCACCTCCGGAGTATCATCTATTATAAGGTCTACTCCGGTAAGCATCTCTATAGTTCTTATGTTTCTTCCCTCTCTACCTATTATCCTTCCCTTCATCTCTTCACTGGGAAGGTTTACAACAGTTACTGTGGAAGAGGCTACTTCATCTGAGGCGCAACGCTGTATAGCGGAAGCTACTATCTCTCTAGCCTTTTTATCTGCTTCTTCTTTTAGCTCTGTTTCCATCTCATATAACCTTGCCATTGCTTCTCTTCTTGCCTCTGATTCTATATTAGATATCAAAAGATTCTTAGCCTCTTCCATTGTCATATTAGCTACTCTTTCCAACTCCTTAAGAGCCTGTTCTCTCAAAGCCTCTATCTCCCTTTCCATCTGGGAGATAGCTTCTTCCTTTCCCTGTAAAGCCTTTTCCTTCTTCTCTATCTGCTCTAGTTTCTTATCTACAGTTAACTCTTTCTGGGCTATTCTTCTTTCCTGTTTCTGGAGCTCTCCTCGCCTCTGTCTTATCTGTCTATCTGCCTCATTTTTTATCTTCTCTGCCTCGTCTTTGGCAGAGACTATAATCTCTAACTTCTTTTTCTCTCCCTCAGCCTTAGCCTTCTCAATTATCTCATTAGCTACCCTCTCCGCATTCTTTAAAATTCCCTCTGCCTTGTATCTTCGATAGATATACCCAATGCTTCCCCCAGCTAGGAAAGCGATTATTCCAATAACTATATTCCAGATTATGGTAAATCACCTCACTATTCATCATAGAACCCCCGACTTTTCTAAAATCTGGCGCTCTATTTCGGCTGCCATGTCGGGATGCTGTGATAGATACTCTATTGCTCGCTGTTTCCCCTGTCCAAGTCTTTCGGTGTTGTAGGAATACCAGGATCCGGCTTTAGTAACTATTCCTAGGTCTACCCCTAGATCAATAACTTCTCCGAGCCTTGATATGCCCTTTCCGTATACTATATCGAACTCTGCCTGCCTAAAAGGTGGAGCCAATTTATTCTTCACTACCTTGACCCTAACCCTATTGCCTAGCGAATCATCCCCATCTTTTACACTCTCAGTTTTTCTTATATCTAACCTTATAGAGGCGTAGAACTTGAGAGCTCTTCCCCCTGGAGTTATCTCTGGAGGACCATATCCTGCCTGCATCCTCTCTCTAAGTTGGTTAATAAATACACAAGCGGTTTTAGATTTGCTCAGTGTGCCAGTTAATCTCCTCAAAGCCTGAGACATAAGTCTTGCCTGAAGGCCAATAAACTGATCTCCAATATCCCCATCTATCTCAGCCTTAGGAACTAGAGCTGCTACAGAGTCTATCACAACAACATCTACCGCTCCACTAGAAGATAAGACATCCGCAATACCTAGTGCCTGTTCTCCATTATCGGGCTGAGATATCCATAGCTCATCTATGTTTACTCCTAAATTTCTAGCATAGATAGGGTCTAAGGCATGTTCAGCGTCTATAAAAGCGGCTATGCCACCTCGTTTCTGTGCTTCAGCAATTATATGAAGAGCTAGTGTAGTCTTCCCTGAAGCCTCATGACCGAATATCTCTGTAATCCTACCTCTAGGTATCCCTCCTATCCCTAAGGCTATGTCAAGTCCCAAGGAACCAGTAGGTATAACTTCTACTTGGAGCTTAGCGGTTACCTCTCCAAGTTTCATTATAGAACCTTTTCCAAAATCCTTCTCTATCTTAGCTATAGCTGACTCTATAGCCTTTAACTTATCTTCAGATAAAGCCATTTTACACTCCCCCTATTATTCTCCTATCACCTTAGTTATAAATGCCCTTCTCCTAGGGCCATCAAGTTCAACAAAAAGGATTGCCTGCCAAACACCTAAATCTAGGTCCCCATTGGTCAAGGGCAAAGCTACATGATTACCTAAGAGGATAGCCCTTAGATGAGCATCTGCATTGTTATCTATAGCGTTATGCCTATAGTTATTCTGCTGAGGTACTAGTTTGGTCAAGACCTCCTCTAGGTCTGTTTCTAAATTTCTCTCACTCTGATTTATATATAGAGCTGTAGTGGTATGCAAAGAGTATATCAATACTACCCCATCCCTTATACCACTTCTATTTACTACCTGCCTAACCTGAGGACTTATGTTTATAATCTCTATCCTTTTCTGAGACCTTATGTTTGATACCTCTGTATATGTCTTCATTTAATAGCTCCCTAAAATTAAAATTGGTCGGGGCGAAAGGACTCGAACCTTCGACCTCCTGTACCCGAAACAGGCGCGCTCCCAACTGCGCTACGCCCCGCAAGATAAATTATATCAAAGAATTTAACATAAATCTATAAGAGCTTCTCTCTCTGGACCAATACTCACACCTAAAATCCTTGTACCAAGAAACTCCTCTATAAATTTAAGATAGCTTTCTGCATTAGGTGGAAGCTTATTCCCATATATCTTCCAACCTGGAAATCTTTCATATATGGGTTTACAATTTTCCAATATCTCAAGACTTGCAGGGAAGTTATAAAACCTTTCTCCCTCATATTCATAACCAATACAGACCTTAACCTCTGAAAGTCCATCTAATACATCTAATTTCGTTATGTATATACCATCTACACCATTTATAGTGCATGAATACTTCGTAGCTACACAATCTAGCCACCCACACCTTCTAGGTCTACCTGTAGTAGTGCCATACTCCTTACCTTTTTCTCTAAGATAGTTACCTATATCATCCTTAAGTTCTGTAGGAAATGGGCCTGAGCCTACCCTTGTCATATATGCCTTTACAACTCCAAATACCCTTTCTAACTGCTTAGGATTTATCCCTGACCCAGAGAATATTCCTCCTATGCTACTTGAAGAAGAACTTACATATGGGTATGTGCCAAAATCTATATCTAAGAGGAACCCTTGAGCTCCTTCTAGTAGAATCTTCTTACCCTGAGCTAAAAGACTATGCAAGAGAGAAATAGTATCTGTAGTGTAAGATTTCAAATATTCAAGATACCCCTTATAACTCTCTATCACCTCTTCAATCTTCACCTTACCATCTAGACAAGGAGAAATCTTTACCTTAAGGTCCCATATCCTTCTAAGTTTCTCCTCAAATGAATCAGAAAAGAGGTCTATAACTCGCAAACTAGATCTATTTACCTCATCCGTATAACCAGGACCTACACCTCTTCTTGTTGTCCCTAAGCTAAATGAACCTCTAAAAGATTCCTCCAATTCGTCAATAATCTTGTGATATGGGAAAAGTAGAGGTGCTCTATCTGATATGTAAAGTCTACCATTAAAAAAACCTCTACTTTTAAGCTCATCTACCTCCTCTAAGAGGACTTTGGGATCTACAATTACACCATTACCTATTATATTAATCTTATCCCTATGTAGGATACCGGATGGGACTAGATGAAGCCTAAACGTCTCATTATTAACCACCAATGTATGTCCTGCGTTTGGACCACCATTATACCTAACAACACCGTCACAATCCTTAACTAAAAGGTCTACTATCCTACCCTTTCCCTCATCTCCCCAGTGCAATCCTATTACCGCTATAGCTCCCATCTACATCTACTCCTATTCTTTTCGCTATTTCTCTTGCAGAGATAACCCCTGCCATAGATGCCTGGACTAAACCTCTGGTGACCCCTGCTCCATCTCCAATAGCAAAGAGATTTCTTATCTGAGTTTCTAGATGACTATTAAGTTTTGGTCTTACAGAATAGAACTTTACCTCTACCCCATACAGTAAGGTATACCTAGAGTATACCCCTGGGGTAAGTTCATCAAGAGCCTTTAACATCTCTAAGATCCCTGTAAGGTGTCTATACGGTAAAACAAAGCTTAGATCTCCAGGAGTGGCAGACTGTAGAGTTGGTCTTACTATACCTTTTTTGATTCTATCCTCAGTTGATCTCCTACCAGAAAGTAGATCTCCGAGTCTCTGAACTATAACCCCGCCACCGAGAAGATTTGCAAGTCTAGCGATATATTTTGCATAAGCTATTGGCTCTTTAAAAGGCTCTGTAAATGTTGTACTTATAAGGATTGCAAAATTTGTATTCTCTGTCTTTTTATCTTTATAACTGTGTCCATTTACTGTTATAACACCATCGCTATGCTCAGTAATGACCTCTCCATAGGGATTCATACAGAATGTCCTAACCCTATCATCAAAGGATTTAGAATAAAATTCTAACTTCGGCTCGTATAGAACACTAGTAAGCTCCTCCATTATTACCGCAGGTATCTCAACCCTTACCCCAACATCTACAGGATTTCTAACTATATCCAGATTAAGCCTTCTCAATTCTCCTATAAGCCAATCAGCCCCGTCTCTACCTGGCGCAACTATCACGTAGTCTCCATAGATCTCTTTTGAATCTGCTATTACACCTTTTACCTCTCCATTATTTACTAAAAGACTCTCCACCTGAGTCTCATTTACAATATCTATCTTAGATGAGAGATAATTGTAGAATCTAGATAGGACATCCTTACAGGTCTCTGTCCCTAGGTGTCTCACCCTAGCAGGTATAAGCCTAAGCCCTGCTTTTGCAGACCTTCTCTGGATATCAAAAATCTTATCATCATCTACACCGAAGACCTCTTCTGGAGCCCCGAAATCCAAGTAAACCTTATCCACGTAATCTGCAATCTCTTTGAACTCTTCTGGAGTTATATATTCGTTAAGTCTTCCACCAATCTCCGAAGAAAAGGTTAACTTTCCATCACTGAAAGCCCCTGCCCCTCCCCATCCACTCATTATATTACAAGGAGTGCAGTGATAACAGAAGTCTCCATTTGTCATAGATGGACATACCCTTTTATCTAGAAGCCTACCCTTTTCGATAAGAAGAATCCTGATATTTGGAACAAGTTTAGTTAACTCATAGGCTGAGAATATGCCTGCAGGTCCAGAACCAACTATAATTACATCGTAGTGATTAGTGCCTTTCAATACTACTTCTCCTCCAACATAAAAAGATGGTCGGGGCGAAAGGACTCGAACCTTCGACCTCCTGCACCCCAAGCAGGTGCGCTAACCAACCTGCGCTACGCCCCGATACCATAGATAAGTATACCAGAACAACTATACCTTTTCAAGGTAGTCTAGAATCTTAAATCATTCCCCAATCAAAATCATCCAGAAGGATATCACCCTTATATTTAGAGATATCTCTTTCTTCCTTTACTAGTCTCTCTATAGATACCACATTCTTTCTATCACCAAGAACAATAGCTCCCACTAGCTTATTCTCCTTGATAACAAACTTCTTATAGATATTTCTCTTTTCATCTAGATGAGAAAGGACCTCATAGCCTTCTGTTTTATCTATAATTCCTATAGAAAATAGGTCAATCCCAGCTACTTTTAGTATATTTGAAGGAACAGTTCCTGCATACTCTCTTTTTTCTCCTAGAATATTACTTGCTACAACCTTAGCCTGATCTAAGATCGGTGGTATTATACCATAGATCCTTCCATTCCACTCTGCCACATCACCAAGGGCATATACATCCTCTCTAGAAGTCCTGAGAAGATTATCCACTATAACCCCTCTATTTACATTAAGCCCACAACCCTTTGCTAGTTCTACATTACTCTTTATACCGGCAGAGACAACAACTGTATTACATCTAAACTCCCTACCATCTTTTGTCCTTACCCCAGCTACCTCTCTATCTCCTAAAATCTTTTCTGTTACAGAATTGACAAAAATCTCTAAGCCTCTACCCTCTAAGATCTTCTTTAGTATATTTCCTCCAACCTCATCTAGTTGTCTTGGTAAAAGCCAAGGTAATATCTCTATTACCTTTACACTAGCTCCCGAGGCCTGTATAGCAGAGGCAATCTCTAAGCCCAGGAGCCCTCCACCTATAACCACTACTTCTTCAAACCTTTTAATCCTCTCTTTGAGATTTAACACATCATCCAGCCATCGGATGGTAAAGACACCTACATTATCTGCCCCTTCTATAGGAGGAAGAGAAGGCTTAGCCCCATTAGAAAGGACAAGGATATCGTAACTATAAGTTTTTTCATTAGAAAGAAAAATCTTCTTTTCATCGCAGGATATCTTCTCTACAGGAGAATTTAGATGCACGTTAATATTATTTTTTATATACCAATCCTCTCTGTAAAAGGGCATCTCTTCTAATGTAACCTTACCCGCCAATAGATCTATCAATCTAGGACGTGGATAGTAATGGTATGATTCATCGGTGAATATCTCTATCTCAATATCCTTGTCTAATCTCCTTAGATTACTGGCAACATTTATCCCAGCTACACCATTTCCCACAATAATAACTCTTTTCATTTGGCAATCTCCTTCTGTATTACTATTTCTACCTTAGATTATACCTTGAGATAAATATTACTGCAATAAAAGATAGATATTCAACTAATAAATTTAATGCCTTGTCCGATATTAAAATTATGTGTGCTATAATTTATAAAAATATAAAAACTAAAGAAAGAGGTGAAGTGCAAAGTGGATGTAGTTAACGTGGTTAGGGGGTCTTTAAAGACCAGGCTTTTCTTTTGGTTTCTTGTATTATCTCTTGTTCCAACAATTGTAGTATCAATGCTAGCATTCTTTAATTCTAGGAGTTCTTTAGAGCATACCTATTTAGAAGCTCTAGATACCTACTCAAGCTCTCAGGCAGAAAGCATAAGTAAATGGTTAGAAGAACAGGTAAGACAACTACAAATTATAGCGGCAACCCCAGAGATAAAAACTCTAGATGACAAACAGATAATGACCAGAATAAAAGAGTATGTAAAGATTAATCCCGTATGGGAGATAATGTTCTGGGCTGACTTAGAAGGGAATTATCATACAACACTAGATGCTAAGGGTAATATAGCAGATAGGGCTTACTTTAAGCAGGTCATATCTACAAAACAACCTGCGGTATCAGAGGGTATTATTTCTAGGAGCACAGGAAGGCCTATAATTACAATAGCGGTCCCTATATTTGGAAAGGACGGCTCCCTTGGAGGAGTCTTGGCTGCTACCGTCACTCTAGATTATCTATCACAGTTATGTAAGAATTCAAAATTAATAAGTCAACATGGCTATGGATTTATAGTCCAGAGCGATGGACTTGCCCTTGCCTTTCCAGATGAATCACAGATACTTAAGGCAAACTTCTTACAGACAGATTCTGAGAGTGTAAATGCAATAACAAAAAAGATGATAGCCGGTGAAAAGGGTGTAGGTAGAGCAGTGTATAATGGTGTAGCTCAGCTTGTAGCTTATGCTCCAATCAAAGGCACCACTTGGTCTTTTGGTGTTCAAGAGCCAGAGGCAGAGGCATTCTCTGCATCTACTAGTTTAATGAGGTTTATTATCATAATAATACTTGTATCTGCTGGAGTTATTATCTTTGTTTCTTACTTAATTGGTAATAGCATTGCCAACCCTATAATTGAGCTTACAAATACCGCAGATATAGTAGCCAAAGGTGACCTTACCGTATCTATAAAGAATAACTATCACGGAGAGTTAGGTAGACTGGCAAGAAGTCTTATGGCTATGTTAGATAACCTCAAAGCGTTAATTATGAGTGCAAAGGATGTCTCTAGCCAGACAACATCTACAGGAGAGCAGATAAATGGAGCGGTAAACCAGACAACTATGGCTGTTCAACAGGTAGCAACTACGGTCCAAGAGCTGGCAAACGGAGCTCAAGAGACAGCCAAGAATGTCCAAGAGATATCATCTGCGGTAGATAACATAGGTAATATGATAGAAGCCCTAGCTCAGAATGCAAGTGCGGTAGAAAAGATAAATCAAGAGACAGCTAAGATGACAAAGGAAGGACAGGTTGTAGTTGATGAGCTTAACAAGGGCTTCA